>CAMWMM010000391.1 GCA_947175285.1 uncultured Lachnospiraceae bacterium | reverse complement strand
CCGGCCTGTGCTAATAAATCAATAAATTCATATGCCTGTTTAGAAAAGGTTCCGATTCCATACTTTGATGGAATACTGGAAACCGGTAATAATACACCGCTCTTTCTCATAATTTCCTCCATTCCGGTAACATTCCTAACTTAGTGAAATCAGCATAACATCTTTTTCCGCTCTCGGCAAGATAAAATTGGAAAGTGGTTGTGAAATGCAGAATATCGATGACAACTACGTTTCACAAACACTTGTAGGTCCAACTTAATATTCCCCATTGTATTCGTCATATTTATCTACTGAAAAAAAATCAATATGGTATGGCAGATAAACATTCCTTATTTTAGGGAAACTCTCTTCTAGAAATTCTATAATATCCTCTGTCATTTCCTCACAAAAATATTCTTTATTTAAGCTACCGCTCAAAATCGCATCATCACCTATATATTGAAGCAGTATGTATCCATACGAAGGTTCAACAATCACCAAATCACTTAATGGACTGGAGTGTGCTTCTTTTGGGGTGTCAAAAAAACGAACCATGTCAGCATTGTTACTATGGAAATATTCTACGTTATAAGAATGACCATGACTGTGAAATATTTGCTGCATTTGTATCACGCTCCCTACAACAGCGGAATCATATTTTGTACGGAATCGAAAATCAGGTGTGGGAGGACATCGGATGATGATACATCTTCGAGTGTGGCTTCTCCGCTTAACACAAGAATGCTTTTCAGTCCGTTGTTTCTGCCTGCTGCAATGTCGGTATATAGGCGGTCGCCTACCATCGCTATCTGCTCGCGCTCTGTTCCGACTCTGTTTATCAAATAGTCCACGATGTCGCTGTTAGGCTTTCCTATGATGCGGTCAGGATAGCGGAAGGCAGAGGCATGAATGAACGCGTGGATAGCGCCTGCGTCCGGGATAAATCCGGTTTCCGTCGGGCAGTTATAGTCCGGATGAGTCGCAAGATAGGGAAGCCCCGACCTTACGAAGTCGCATACTTTACACATTTTTTCATAAGTAAGAGATGTATCAAACGCCGTAACAACTACTTCCGGCGCCGTATCATCCAACAGAATGCCCGCCTGTTCAAATTCCTCCTGTAAAAGCGGATTTCCTAACAGAAAAACTCTTTTTCCCGAAAAATGTTTCTGCAAATAGAAAATCGCAGCCTGTCCGGAGGTAATGATTTTGTCTTCTGCCACATCCCATCCCATGCGGTGCAGTTTTTCTACATAAACCGCCGGGTTTTTGGATGAATTGTTTGTCAGGAATACGTATCTTCGTCCCGACTCTTCTATTTTTTTCAAAAAATCTTTCGCACCCGCAATCCATTGCTCGCCCAGATAAATGGTTCCATCCATATCCAATGCGAAGCAGCGGATGTTGTCTATGATATGTTCGTTGTCCTGATTAAGGACAGGGATTTGATTTGACATTTTAGGGGCTCCTTATTATATAAGTCGTGATAATCACCACAATCATTATCTGCAATTCGCAAATACTTGTCAACCGGAACGTCATTATTATGAAGAATATAAAAATCGCTCCCCTCATCCAAAGAATAGACATTTGCGTACCCAAAATATCCGCCGCCATATTCTGACAAAAATTGCTTGTATTTTTCAGGGAATTCAATATGAATTTTTTCTTCAAATTTTTCAATTTCATCTGTACTCAAAATTTCATCATGTTCCCGCAAACGCTTATACTTTCTCCGTCAAATAACTCAACGTTTTCAGCTCTTTATTATGAAAACGTATATCACTAAATAAGACATTACTATTTTCCTATATATTAATAAAAAGGCGGTAAAACTGTAGTTAGTTTACCGCTATTTGACACTATTTTAAGTCCTTATATATTTGTCCTCTATTCCCAACATTAATAACTACAACAATAAGCCGGTCATTATCCACTTCATAAACAATGCGGTATGAACCGACCCGCAAACGCATTACTCCCTCATATCCTTTTAATTTCTTTATGTCATCGCCTTCCGGAAGTCTCTCAATAGCCTGAACGACTCGCTTTTTTTCTGTAACCGGGAGTCTGTCAATAAACTTCTTTGCCTTTTTTCTAATAAGTATCTGATACATCAGGCAAGCCCCCATTCCTTTTTACACTCGTCTAAAGTATATATATCATCTGTATCTGAATCCGTATCTTCCAAATAATCTTGGTATAATTTCTGGCAATATGATTCGTCATTGTCTTCATAAGCAGTAAGTCCCTGAACATAAGCCAGAATATATCCCATCTTATAATCCGGCACCTCATCCAACAATTGCACTATTTTCTCTTTATCTGACATATAGAAGCACCCCCTATCATGACATATTTTACTTTCAAAGATAACTTTTTCTATATTATATCGTAAAATACTAAAAACTCAATAGCATTTCTGTCTGCTGAATATTTATAAATAATAATTTTATTTCTCAATCCTGCATCATCTGCAAAACATCCCCGTCACACACACAAGTAACAGTCCCTTGTCCTGTCAGATAACTCAACGTTCCCATTTCCTCTAACGCCCCGGAAATATCCTCTTTTATCTCCATTTCCTCCGGGCAGGTGAATACTGCTATCGTTGGGGAAACGGCTTTTAGAAATTCCACAGAATTTTTCTCTTTTTTTCCGTGATGAGGTATTTTCAAAACATCATGTGAAAGACTAAATTCCGTCTGCGCCAAAAGCTCATTCAGACGTTCCCGCTCACAATCCCCTGCGAACAGGAAGCTTCTGTTACCATATGTCATACTGATAACAAGGGAAAAATCGTTATCTTCTTCCTCATATTCTTCCTGCTGCGGCGGATAAATCAAAAAATCCGCTCCGTCAAAAGAAAAACGCTCTGTCTGTGTCACAAGATGCGCCTGTTTTTCCTTATCTTTCATAGTTTCCTGATATTCCAGATACTGTTTTGCATCAGACTCATAATCCGGTTGGAGAACTTCACCCACCTCCACCGCTTCCAGAATCCGGTCTGCACCGCCCACATGATCTTTATCAAAATGAGTAAGTATCATATAATCCAACCGCTTCACATTCCGCTTAGCCAGATAACTCAGAATCGTATCTGATGTATCGTCATAACCGGAGTCAATCAACACGCTATGTTCATCTGTCTCAATCAGAATGGCATCACCTTTTCCTACGTCAAAAAAAGTAATCCTGATTCCCTGATTTTCCTGTGTTTGTTTTCCACACCCACTTAATAAGAAAAACAAACACCCAAAAAGCAGGCATAAAAATCCTATTCTACGCTTTTTCATATGCCATACCCGTTTTCTTTCTTTGCAATTCTTTTGATTACATTATTTAACCTTACAAATACAGAAATTCCCGCCATCACTCAAACATAGTTAATAATTCATCCAACGACCTTATTTCCTTATTTTGTCCATAATTTTTAATTTCGTTACTTCTGTTTATCAAAACAGAATATACACCTGCATTAGCAGCACACATGATATCTTTTTCTTCATCGCCGACAAATATCATTTCTTTCATATCAACTTGCATTTTTTCCGCTAAAAGCTTTAAACCCTCTGCACGGGGTTTTCGGTAACCTACATCATTAGAAGTAAGCGGATAATCTATATACTTTATTATCGCTTTAATATCTTCCAGCGCATATATATTATCCATACCATACGCAACATCAGATAAAGTTCCTAATAATATTCCTTTATCATAAAGTATTTTTATAGTTTCTTCAACTTCCGGAAACAGAGCTGCATCTTGTCTGAAATATGAATAAAAATGTAACTTAACCTGCTCTATATCTTCCATTGGTATATCCATACCGCTTAGAATTTCACTGAAAATCCGGTCGGATGTTACCTCATAATCCCTCGGGTACTCTCTCGTATTATATTGAGAAAGTACCCGAAGGGCGTGTTGATAATGACTATCTGAAAAAGTATAACCACATTTGTCAGAAATACTTTCAAATGCCGGTCTATACAACTTAGACCAATTTAAAGGCTTTTTATACTCGACAAGAGTCTGTCCAATGTCAAACACAACAGCTTTCATCATAGTCAGTTACCTCCACTAATACCAAACATGATAAAATATTTTTAGTTCTTCATCAATCCCGCACCGGCATTCCATGCTTTTCCAACCTGCTCGCCGGTCACATAATATCCATGCTGGAACTGGTCGAAAATAAGCGCATCCAGTTTCGCAGGGTCTACCTTTCCATTCTCACTAAGCACGCTTTCCTCTGCCGCTGTATTTACAATTTTTCCTACGATACAGTAGAAGCTCTCTGTTTCTACGACCTCTGCAAGTTCACACTCCATTACAACCGGAAATTCCTCAATAACCGGTGCATCCACATGAGTGCTTTTTACTGCCGTATATCCTGTTCTTTCAAATTTATCAGGCATCTTATTTCCTGTAGCGATACCAAAAAAGTCTGCCACATCCATATGCGTCCGGTCTGCAATGCTTACCGTAAACGCCTTTTTCTTAAGAAGGTTCTGTGTAGTCTTATGGTCTTCATCAATAAACAATGCAATTCTGTCTGCATTGCAAATCATTCCCCATGCGGCATTCATCACATTTACCTTGTCTTCCTCTCCATATGCGGCTACCATAAGAACCGGCATAGGATAAACCGCCTGGACTACTCCTAAATCTTTTTTCATTTTGTTTTGCCTCCATTCTTTTTCATTTTCAGATTGACGCAATCTCTTTTAACCGCTATAATTGTAGCAGATACCTATAGATATAGCAAGTACGTACATTAAAGATATATACTATCCCAGAGGGAAGTGTTATGACAAAAGAATGTATTGCAAACTGCAAACTTAACGAGACAGGTTTTAATTACACAATGTCCTTAATCCAGGGAAAATATAAAATGTTCATCCTCTATACGCTGATGGAATTTGGAGTTGTCCGGTT
>CAMWMM010000390.1 GCA_947175285.1 uncultured Lachnospiraceae bacterium | reverse complement strand
TATACCATTTGAAAATGCCTGTTGAATTAACGCTTTGCAGCTTTCAACAGCATAGCCGTGCCCCCAATAATTCCGATTAAATACATAGCCTATTTCCAGTGCTTCAAACTCACGTTTTCCCATATATACATTACCAATCATTTTGCGGGAATCTTTTAATTCAACAGCAATCATTTCATCCGTTCCGATACGCCATTTGAGGTTTTCTTTTGTTTCATCATGAGTCAGAGGTTTATATGGTTCATATTTCACCACTTCTTTATCGGATAAATATTCAAATAAATCCTGCAAATCTTCTTCTATGTATCTTCTTAAAACCAATCTTTCTGTTTCTGCGATTATTATTTTGTTCTCCATCTACATACCCCCGATATCCGCCTGCCCGAATAAAGTTGTATCTTTTAGGTATCTTTTGGTATATGTACAAACTGCAAAACATTTTCCACATAAATCTGTTTCAATACCTGTATTTTTTGACATTATTTCTACTTGCTTTTTGTAACATTTTTCTATATCTACAATTTGTTCTCTTTGTATACCAACCGTCCATAAATTGTCTTTCAATGCCTGAGCAGGACAGTTCGTCACACATTGATTACATGTTCCGCAATGGGATTGGTTGACAGGCTCATCACATTTCAAAGGTGCATTGGTCAGCAAAGACGAAATACGTATGGCAGAACCATATTGAGGCGTTACCAATAAACAATTTTTCCCAATCCAGCCAAGTCCGCCTCTTGTAGCGACCGTTTTATGAGGGAGTTTAGAAACCTTATTTGAGGTTATTTTCACACGTTCTGTAGTTTGTGCATAAGTTTCAAATCCCTTATTTATTAAAAAGTCTTCTCCTGCCATAACGATATCATCTAGTTTTTGGTTTAAGGTATAGTACAAATTATAATATTCTTTCGTTGGAGCTTTCTGTAAGTCAATAATGATATTTTTAGGTAGTGCGACAGCGATAGAGATTCCTATTTTAAAACTACAGTTTTCAACACTGCTCATATCGCCGATTCCAATTAAATCAGCACCGCAACAGTACAAATGCTTTTTGATTTCATCTGTCAGTTCCATAAAATGACACCCCGTACCAACTTCCTTGCTGTAAAGAAAAATCTTTTGAATTTGAATATAATTTCACCGTTTTTCTGTATATCATAAACTGTTTGGGCACGCTTAGTAATCTCCCTTTCTAATTTTTCGGCGTTTGCTTTATCCAAAGCGTTTAAATATGGTCTTAATCTTGTTCCTTTTATCCATTCAACCATTGCTTCAATCGAGGGCATATTGTGATAATATACAGTTTCCCATATATCAAAATCATCGGTACAAGAAGCAAGTATATCAAAATATTCTTCCGGCAACAGGGTTTCATTTGTCTCAATCTTCATGGAAGAAAAATTCCACTGTGGTTCGGATATAACATCGTTCATTATTTTAAACAGAGTTTCTTGTCCGTTCATCGGTATTTGTACAGCTAATATTCCGTTTATGTTAAGTTTATTAAAAAGCATGGGTATCACTTCTTTGTGGTTCGGTACCCATTGCAAACAGGCATTTGAAAAAATAATATCATAAGAATCAAGTTTATCCGATTCCGCTGTTATATCGCAAATCTGAAAATTTATATTTGGATATGTTTCTTTTGCTTTTTTAATCATATTCTCTGAATTGTCCACACCCAGTATATCAGCTTGCGGAAACACTGTTTTTAAAACAGCTGTACTATTTCCCGGACCGCATCCAATATCAAGTATATTATTTGGCTGTTCAATAGTAATCCTTTTCGCTAAATCAATCGCAGGCTGAGTTCTTTGATTTTCAAATTTCAGATATTGTTCCGAATTCCATTGTGACATAATGAAGTTATTTTCCTTTCCTTACATATTATTCTTCAACCATATTATTAATGAAACTAAGAAAACCCGCAGCAACATATTCTATGGGAACATTTCCGTCATCGTCACAATCATCTTCATAAATATAATATATTTGTCCGTTATTAATATGAAAACAATATGAATTTCCACCCCCATCATAGCCAAATGGGATTAATTCTTTAGGCCACTCATCTGCATTTTGACAAACTCTGCAAATCTTGGCAGGATAAAGGATACCTCGCCAAACTTACTTGTATCCAGAACGCCCTTTCGCTTCAGACGCTCCCTATACACAGAGAACAGTTCCGATTTCATTCCTGTCTTTTCTCTTATATTTTTGACCTTGGTTTCTCCGCTGTCAGCCATTTCAGCAAGTATTCTCCTATCCAGATCAGAAAATTCCGACCAAATTTTACTGTATACATATTCTTCAAGATACTGATCATATTCCGGTAGGATTTTTTCTATTGTTTCCACACACTTATTTTCCCATAAAAGATATCCCAATACTTGAAAGGCAAAAGGATAACCTCTGGTTAATCGAGTCAGTTCTTCTGCTTTCGTCATATCCAGATTAAAAATATCCATATAATGTTTTCTGACCGCAGTATAGTTTAAAGGTCCTAGCATTATTTTTGGCGCCCTGTATAAAAAGGTAAGGGATTTTTCATTTTGCAAATCATAAATATTATCATATAACCCTGTCATCAGCAAAAATATCGGATAATCCTGTCTCAAAAATATTTGAAAAGCGCTGGCAAATATCCTGATATATTCACAATTTGTAACCTCATCAATTGTAATCAGCAATCTCTTATTCGCTTTCCGTATCTCAGTAAGCATCAATTCAATCACATTTTCAATATCTGTTACAGGAATGGTATTTTCCAAGGATACTCCCAACCCAAAAGCTGAAAAGTCGTACTTTGCCTGAATAAAATGTGGATGCATTTCCGGCAGACTGTACAATTTTGCAGCCAGACTTTGAAGAAGATCTCTTGTCGGGTTCAATTCTATAACCAACCAACTATTGTCTTTTTTTATTTCATCTGCGATTCCGGTCATCAAAACAGTCTTCCCAACCCCCCTGATGCCTGTAAGCATGTATATCTGATTGGGTGGTTCTTTTGCCGTAAAATTATCAATGATCTCATTGGTTTGAGAGATGCGCGATATATATTGCAGCGGTTTTTTCCCAAAGGATAAGGTAAATGGATTGTCCATAGCAATACTCCTAGCTTTTTGGTTATATAATTCTCTATAACTATATATTCATTATATAACCTTATATAACTTTTCATTAATTATATAACTTTATATAACTTTTAGTCAAGTATTAATCTAAAACATCTCTCAGTCTTTCATTATTGTCTTCTTGCAATTTTGCAGTATAATTAGGAATATATAAAATAGTAAATATAAGATTACATAGGGTGACACGATGAACATATACTTAGGGAACAGGACTGCTGATACGGTCAGAATCTATTTTGAAAAAGCTAATCAACCGGAGATCAAAGCAGTTTTGCCGCAAAAAGCCCAGACTGTAGAAGAAGCTCTGGAGGATTATAGAGAAACATTACTTGCAAATGCCAAAAGTTACGGAAAAATAATTATTGCAGATGATAATTATATTGGCGATATTTGGTGTTACTGTATTGATGTAAATGAAGAACCAAATGCTATGCTGAGCTTCTGTATTTTTGAAAAGGCATATTGGACGCAAGGAATTGCAACAGAGGCTGTAGCTTTGTTTTTACAGGAAGTACAGACTAAATATAAACTTAAAACGATTGGAGCTTTTTCCTTCTCTGATAATCCTGCATCTATACGAGTCCTCGAAAAAAGCGGGTTTACCGTGTTAGAGGAATTCACGGAAGACGGAAGAGATTCTAAGTATCTTCAGTACATCATTCATTGACCTTATGAAAAGGGTATTGTAATGTAAATTCTATCAATGCTTGATTTCTCACAGATCAATCCATATTCCTTCATCGTGGATGCTGGCTCTCTCCACTGCACGGTAGAACCGCTGAGCTTCCTCATTAGCAGCCATCAAGGCTATAAGCTGGCTCGCCCCAGCCTGCTTCATCCTACATCGCAGTTCCGCAAGCAGAGCCTGAGCAATTCCGGCGTGACGGCTGCTTTTGACTACACAAATCCAATCCAGATAGGCATTTACTGAGCCGTCAAATCGGCTGGCAAGAATAGAACCATCAATGCGGCCCACTACTTTACCGTTCTCACAGGCCAACAGGGAGACAGCGTTGGTAAATCGTGGGTCATCAAAGGTCGCTTCTACCCTCTTTTGGTATGCTTCATCAATATCCCAGTTGTAAAAAGGTTCCTCAACCCGTAGACGGTGCTCAAAGTCAATCACATCTGAAATCATTTCCCGAGTAAAGTCCAAAATTTCCATTCTGTTTTTCCTCCAATAAAGAATAGTTATATATTCAGCAATCTCTCATACGGATTGACTATGATTTCCGCCTGTATGAGTTGTATCAGTATAATTGATAGTAATAATCCATAAAGCAGACTGAATAATCGTTTTTTATTTGTCGGAACAACTTTTAACAATGAGAAAGTAAAGCATAAATAGGCAATGCCAAACAGCAATTCATCTCTGGCAGTTCTGAAAGCCCAATCCCGAACAGTAAAAGCTGTTAAATACCATTCTGTAAAGAAAATTGTAAAAGGTAAGGAAGAAATAAAATTTACAAAATGATTTTCTTTATGTATATGCCATATCAGAAAACCACAAAGCGGAGTAAGCATTGCGATAATGCCCCACAAAATCATTTGTGATTTTGGGAAAAAATGCAAAAATAAAACAGTATAACTATAATATGAAAGTAACATTCCGATAAAAAAAGCAAAGGAACGGATTGCAGCGAGTAAAGGTTTTTTGAGTGTGTGAAACAAAGTCTGTAAATACAGATCCTCTATGATAATGGTTGGGCTGAAGGCTCTTAAATGAGCTTCCAGCCCTTGCTTTATTTATAACAGTACATGCTGGCGCATGTCAAGAGCAGGCGAA
>CAMWMM010000389.1 GCA_947175285.1 uncultured Lachnospiraceae bacterium | reverse complement strand
TTACTTCATCAATATTATCAAGGGCAATTAACAATCCCTGTAAAATATGATCTCTCTCTTCCGCTTTATTTAAATCATATTTTGTTCTTCTTGTAACAACATCCTTTTGATGCTCCAGATAATACCCAAGCATATCCAAAAGATTCATTACTTTCGGCTCCTGATTTACAAGAGCTAACATAATAATACCAAAAGAATCCTGTAATTGTGTATGTTTATAAAGTTGATTCAAAATGATGTTAGCATTGGCATCTTTTCTGAGTTCGATGACAATTCTCATACCTTCACGGTTCGTTTCGTCACGAAGATCCGTAATACCGTCAATTTTTTTCAGTTTTACCAAATCGGCAATTTTTAAAATCAAATTTGCCTTATTTACCATGTAAGGAAGTTCCGTAACGATAATACGGCTTTTTCCGTTTTCCAATGTTTCAATATTAGTTACAGCACGTACTCTTACTTTACCGCGGCCGGTGCGATATGCTTCTTCCGCGCCTCTTGTACCAAGTATTACACCGCCGGTAGGAAAATCGGGAGCTTTTACAAGTTCCAATACCTCTTCCATTTCCGTTTTTCTGTTTTCCTGTACCTGGTTATCAATAATTTTAACAACAGCACTAATAACCTCACGTAAATTGTGAGGCGGAATATTCGTCGCCATACCGACTGCAATACCGGATGTTCCGTTTACTAAAAGATTAGGATAACGACTCGGCAATACGGTAGGTTCTTTCTCCGTATCATCAAAGTTCGGAGCAAAATCAACCGTATCTTTATTGATATCTGCAAGCAGTTCCATAGAAATTTTACTTAAACGTGCTTCCGTGTAACGCATTGCGGCAGCGCCGTCACCGTCTACGGAACCGAAATTTCCATGACCGTCTACTAACGGATAACGGGTAGACCATTCCTGCGCCATATTAACGAGTGCGCCATAAATGGAACTATCCCCATGAGGATGATATTTACCCATCGTATCACCGACAATACGCGCACTTTTTCTATGCGGTTTATCCGGACCGTTATTTAATTCAATCATAGAATATAAAACTCTGCGTTGTACAGGTTTCAGACCATCTCTTACATCCGGAAGCGCTCTTGCAGCAATGACACTCATTGCATAATCAATGTAAGAATCTTCCATTTTCTTCTTCAAGTCTACTTCTTCAATTTTGTCAAAAATACGGTCATCCATTTTTAATACCTATATCTTTCTACTATATATCAAGATTCTTCACAAATTTTGCATTTTCTTCAATAAAAATACGGCGGGGTTCTACTTTATCACCCATTAAAGTATTAAAGGTAAGGTCTACTTCAGATTCTTCCTCTTCATTAATGTTGACGCGAAGCAAAATACGTTTTTCCGGATCCATAGTAGTATCCCAAAGCTGGTCTGCGTCCATTTCTCCAAGACCTTTGTAACGCTGTATTTTATTATTCTGGTCTCTTCCTACTTCAGAAAGAATCTTATCCAGTTCCTCATCACTGTAGGCATACCATACTTGTTTATTCTTCTCCAATTTATATAACGGAGGTTTTGCAAGGTAAACATGTCCCTGTCTGATAAGTTCCGGCATAAAGCGATAAATAAATGTAAGCATTAATGTTGCAATATGCGCTCCGTCTACATCGGCATCCGTCATAATGATAATTTTATTATAGCGAAGTTTTGTAATATCAAAATCATCATGAATACCTGTACCAAATGCGGTAATCATAGCTTTGATTTCTTCATTCGCATATATTCTGTCAAGTCTTGCTTTTTCTACATTTAAAATTTTTCCACGGAGAGGTAAAATAGCCTGTGTTGCACGGCTTCTTGCCGTTTTAGCAGAGCCGCCGGCGGAATCTCCCTCTACAATGTAAATCTCACAGTTTTCCGGATTTTTATCGGAACAATCTGCTAATTTTCCGGGCAGAGAAGAACCTTCCAATGCCGTTTTACGACGTGTCAAATCTCTCGCTTTTCTTGCCGCTTCTCTTGCACGCTGCGCCAAAATAGATTTTTCACAGATAACTTTTGCCACAGCCGGATTCTGCTCCAGAAAATAAGTAAGCTGCTCACTTACAATACTGTCAACGGCGCCTCTTGCCTCGGAATTACCAAGCTTCTGTTTTGTCTGTCCTTCGAACTGCGGGTCTTCAATTTTAATACTGATAATAGCCGTAAGTCCCTCACGAATATCATCACCCGAAAGATTTTCTTCACTTTCTTTTAATAACTTATTATTTCTGGCATAATCATTAAATGTTTTTGTAAGGGCATTTTTGAATCCTATTAAATGAGTGCCGCCTTCAGGTGTATTGATATTATTAACAAAAGTATAAACACTTTCATTATAAGAATCATTATGCTGCATTGCTACTTCAACATAAACGTTATTTTTTGTACCTTCAAAGTACATAATCTGCTCATATAAAGCATCTTTGCTTTTATTTAAATAAGTAACAAATTCTTTGATACCGCCTTCATAATGAAACTCTTTTGTCTGTTCCATTCCTTCTCTTTCATCGGAAAGAATAATTTTAAGACCTTTTGTTAAGAAAGCTGTTTCCCGAAGTCTTGTTTTCAATGTCTTATAATCATAAACAGTATCTTCAAAAATAGTTGCATCCGGCTTAAAATGAATTTTTGTACCGGTCTTGTCCGGTTCACAATCACCCACAACTTTAAGAGGATAGCAAACATGTCCTCTTTCATAACGCTGTTTATGAACTTTACCATTTTCATAAACTTCTACTTCAAGCCAGTCAGAAAGCGCATTAACAACGGAAGCTCCCACACCGTGAAGACCTCCCGACACTTTATATCCTCCTCCGCCGAATTTTCCTCCGGCATGAAGAATTGTAAATACAACTTCTACGGCAGGAATGCCGGCTTTATGATTAATTCCGGTAGGAATACCGCGGCCGTTATCAATTACCGTAATGGAATTATCCTGATTTATAGTAACATCAATCACACTGCAAAAGCCTGCCAAAGCTTCATCTACAGCATTATCTACAATCTCATATACCAGATGATGAAGTCCTCTGGAGGATGTACTTCCTATATACATTCCAGGTCTTTTTCTTACTGCTTCAAGACCTTCCAATATTTGAATTTGGTCTGCACTGTAATCATTAGCCATATAATTACCATACCTTTCTCTCAGCCTACAATACTGCCCTTTTCAATTTGAAATACTTTATCTATTTCAAATCTGTTATTAACAAATTCATCCAATCCCGTACAAGTAATAATTGTCTGAATATCACCTATATTATTTAAAAGATAATTTTGTCTGTCACTGTCAAGTTCCGATAAAACATCATCCAGAAGAAGAACAGGATTATCTTTTGTCATTTTTTTTACCAATTCAATCTCTGATAATTTTAAAGACAGAGCAGCAGTTCTCTGCTGACCTTGAGAACCGAATTTACGAATATCTATATTTTTTTCAATAAAAGAAAAATCATCTCTATGAGGACCAACTGTTGTCTGCTTTAATTTTATGTCTTTTTCCTGATTGTTTCTCAAAGAATTTTCATAATTTTCTATCGTTATATCAGGTTCATAATGAATTAACAATTCTTCTTTATTTCCTGATAATTTTTTATGTATTTCAAATATAATTTCATTTAATTGTTTTACAAACAATTCTCTTCTTTCAATAATCTTACTTCCGAAAGAAACAAGCTGAGAATCCCATATATTTAAGGTATCCCTTAATTCCGGCTGAAAATACATATCCTTTAAAAGCTTATTTCTCTGGTTCACTATTTTATTATAATGATTCAGATTATATAAATAGAAACTGTCAAGCTGGCAAAGCTCCATATCTACGAATCTTCTTCTTTCAGCAGGACCGTTTTTAATAATACTCAAATCCTCCGGTGAAAAGAAAACAACATTCAATAATCCTAAAAGCTCTGCAGCCTTTTTTATTTTCTGCCCGTTAATGGCAATTCCTTTTGCTTTGTTTTTTCTAAGATGCATGTCTATTCTGTTTTCCATGCCGTCTTTTTCCAACAAAGTTCTGATATGTGCTTCTTCTTTTTCAAAATTTATAATATCTCTGTCTTTCATTCCTCTATGGGATTTTGTTGTGGATGACAAATAAATTGCTTCTAAAATATTTGTTTTTCCCTGCGCATTTTTCCCATATAAAATATTTGTTCCATTGCTGAAATGAATTTCCAGAGAATTATAATTTCTAAAATCCGCTAACTCCAATGACTTAATAATCATCAGTTTTCTACCTTAATTTGTTGTCCGTCAAACTCAATCATATCTCCTGCGTGGATTTTTTTTCCACGCTGATATTCTACTTCACCGTTTACCTTTACATTGCCTTCCTGAATCTCTATTTTTGCCTCAACACCGGAATCAACAAGACCTGCAAGTTTAAGAGCCTGACCAAGTTTAATATATTCGTCTCTTATTTTTATTGTTTCCATATCTTTCCAATCTTAAACATTTACATATTAATTGACAGTTGTAAAGTTAACCGGAAGAATCAGATAAATATAATTTTCCTCTGCATCTCTGATAAAACATGGAGCTTTTGGGTTTACCATATATAAATCCACTTCTTCATCATCAATCACTCTTAAAGCGTCAATCAAAAATTTAGGATTAAATCCTATCATTAAATCTTTTCCGCTTTTTTCAATGTCAATTTCTTCGTCCATACTGCCGATGATAGTATTCATCTTCAGTTCCATAGCCTCATCTGTCACATTAATGATAACAGGTTTCTTATCTCCTTCTTTTACAAGAAGTGTTGCTCTGTCTATACAATTTAACAATTCTTTTTTATTAATTCTTACTTTTGTTTCATAATCGCTTGAAAGCATCTGGTCAACTTTAAAGTATTCACCCTCAATCAACCTTGACAATACAATGGTATTATCAAATTCAAATAAAATATGATTATCAGT
>CAMWMM010000388.1 GCA_947175285.1 uncultured Lachnospiraceae bacterium | reverse complement strand
AGAGCTTTGAAATAGATATAATTTTTTCATATGGAGACGTATCGAAGTGGTCATAACGGGGCTGACTCGAAATCAGTTTGCCTTTCGGGGCACGCGGGTTCGAATCCCGCCGTCTCCGTTTAAAAATACCTGCAGTAAATTGTGTTGCTGCAGGTATTGAAATATCAGTAGGAACATTATTAAAATCATGTATTGTTAAAGGAGGAATCGGAATGAAAAGAATCGGTATGTTGACCAGCGGTGGAGATTGTCAGGCGTTAAATGCTGCAATGCGCGGTGTTGTGAAATGCTTATCATGCAGTGGTGAAGATGTAGAAATTTATGGCTTTTTAGAAGGTTATAAGGGACTGATTTACGGCGATTTCCGTATGCTGACAGGTGCGGATTTTTCCGGTATTTTAACAAAGGGCGGCACGATTCTCGGCAGTTCCAGAACACCATTTAAGCTGATGAGAGAGCCGGATGAGAACGGACTGGATAAAGTGGAAGCAATGAAGCAGAACTACTATAAATTGAAATTAGACTGTCTTGTTATTTTGGGCGGGAACGGTACTCATAAAACGGCAAACTTATTAAGAGAAGAGGGATTGAATGTTGTAACGCTTCCGAAAACCATTGACAATGATTTGTGGGGAACGGATATGACATTTGGTTTTCAGAGTGCGGTTGACATTGCAACAAACTGTATCGACTGTATTCATACGACGGCAGCTTCCCATGGACGTATTTTCATCGTGGAAGTAATGGGACATAAAGTAGGCTGGCTGACATTGAATGCCGGTATGGCAGGCGGGGCTGATATCATTTTGATTCCTGAGATCCCTTATGATATTGATAAAATTGTCAAAGCGATTAATGCCCGCAGTGCCCGCGGCTCACAGTTCACTATTATGGCGGTTGCCGAGGGAGCAATTTCCAAAGAAGACGCGAAGCTTTCCAAAAAAGAATATAAAGAAAAGATGAAGAATTATCAGTATCCGTCTGTTTCTTATGAAATAGCAGCCCGTATTCAGGAAAAGACAGGTCAGGATGTACGTGTTACAGTGCCCGGACATACACAGCGCGGCGGCAGTCCGTGTCCGTATGACCGCGTATTTGCAACCCGTCTCGGTGCGGAAGCGGGCAAGTTAATATTACAGGGCGAATATGGCTTTATGGTTGGTTACAAAAACAGAGAAGTTGTGAAAGTTCCTTTGGAAGAGGTTGCAGGCAAATTGAAAATGGTAGCGCCGGATGCAACTATTGTACAGGAAGCTAAGATGACAGGTATCAGCTTCGGCGACTAAGGGAAGTGTGGGAAACAGAATGGCATCATATACAGCGCTTTACAGGAAGTTTCGTCCGGATTGTTTTGAAGAGGTAAAAGGGCAGGAACATATTGTAACAACATTGAGAAATCAGATTAAAGCGGAACGTGTCGGGCACGCATATCTTTTCTGCGGAACGCGGGGAACGGGAAAAACGTCTATTGCCAAAATTTTTGCTAAAGCGGTAAACTGCGAGCATCCCGTAGATGGCAGTCCGTGCCGGGAATGTCCGACCTGTAAGTCGATTGCAGCGGGCGTCAGTATGAATGTCATAGAAATTGATGCGGCATCTAACAATGGTGTGGATAATATCAGAGAGATTGTAGATGAAGTATCTTATTCTCCGACAGAAGGAAAATATAAGGTCTATATTATAGATGAAGTGCATATGCTGTCGATTGGTGCATTTAATGCTTTACTGAAAACGTTGGAAGAACCCCCGTCTTATGTGATTTTCATTCTGGCAACGACAGAGGTACACAAAATTCCGATTACTATTTTATCCCGTTGTCAGCGGTATGATTTCAGAAGAATATCGATTGAAACCATTGCGGACAGACTACGCGAATTAATGGAAGTAGAGCAAATCACAGTGGAAGAGAAAGCGCTGCGTTATATCGCCAAGACAGCGGATGGTTCTTTTCGTGATGCTCTCAGTCTCTTAGACCAGTGTATTGCATTCCATTTCGGGCAGGAACTGACTTATGATAAGGCGCTTGATGTATTAGGAGCAGTGGATACTGAGGTATTCAGCAGACTGCTTGCCTATGTGCTGAAACAGGATGTGCTGGGCTGTATTGCTTTGCTGGAAGAAATTGTGATGCAGGGCAGGGAACTGGCACAGTTTGTTACGGATTTTACATGGTATTTGAGAAATCTGCTGCTCGTCAAAACCTCTGATGCGGTAGAAGATATTATAGATGTGTCATCTGATAATCTGGCACGTTTAAAGGAAGAGGCGCAGATGACGGAACCCGAAACGGTGATGCGCTATATCCGCATTTTTTCCGAACTTTCGGGTCAGATTAAGTATGCCGCACAGAAGCGGATTTTAATTGAGATTGCCTTGATTAAATTATGCCGTCCCGATATGGAGACAGATACGTCTTCTCTATCAGACAGAGTGCGTTCTCTGGAAGAAAAACTGGAAAAAGGCATCATAGCGGCGCCGCCGGCAGGAGTACAGACATCTTCTTATCAGGGAAATTTGAGTGAAACCGCTGTGAAAGAGAAGCTTATGCAGTTACCGAAAGCCATTCCCGAAGATATCCGAAAGATTGTAGGTGAGTGGCAGACGATAGTGGGAGAAACTTCCATGCCGATGAAGAAATATCTGAAAGAGGCACGGTTAAGTTTAGGCGGTGACGACAAGCTCATGATAGTAGTAGAGGACGGCATGGCTTCGGACTATTTTCTGCGGCAGGAAGGGCATAAGGAGCTGCTGGAACAGACAATATCCACTATCGCAGGCAAAAAGGTGGAAGTAGTTATCCAGAGTATACAAAATAAAGAAAGCTTTGAGCAGGATTATATAGATTTAAGTCAGGTCATTCATATGGACATAGAAATAGAGTGAAAGGAGTAAGAGTGTTACTATGGCAAAGCGCGGAGGATTTCCCGGAGGCGGAATGCCCGGGAATATGAATAACTTAATGAAACAGGCACAGAGAATGCAGCGTCAGATGGAGGAGAGCCAGAAAGAACTGGAAGAAAAGGAATTTACGGCAAAAGCCGGAGGCGGTGCGGTAGAGGTGACAGTGACGGGTAAAAAGGAAATTACCAAGGTAAAGTTATCACAGGAGGTAGTTGACCCGGACGATGTGGAAATGTTAGAAGACCTTGTAATGGCAGCGACGAATGAAGCGCTGCGCATGGCGGAAGAAGCAAATTCTGAGATTATGAATAAGATGACAGGCGGCCTCGGTCTTGGCGGAGGATTTCCGTTCTAATGGATTTATACAGTGGACATATTAATAAATTAATTGAAGAACTTTCCGGTCTGCCCGGTATTGGCGCCAAATCAGCGCAGCGGCTTGCTTTTTATTTGATTAATATGCCGAAAGAGCGGGTAGAGCGGCTTGCGTCAGCAATATTGGAAGCGAAAGCAAACGTTCGGTATTGTAAAGAATGTTTCACCCTGACGGATCAGGAGATTTGTCCCGTCTGTGCCAATGCCGGAAGGGATCATAAAACGATTATGGTCGTAGAGAATACGAGAGATTTGGCGGCATATGAAAAAACCGGAAAGTATACGGGCGTTTATCATGTCTTGCATGGCGCTATTTCTCCTATGCTGGGAATAGGACCAAATGATATCAAATTAAAGGAATTAATGCAGCGCCTGCAGACAGAAGTGCAGGAGGTCATCATTGCAACAAATTCCAGTCTTGAGGGCGAGACAACCGCTATGTATATCAGTAAATTGATAAAACCGACCGGAGTAAAAGTAACCAGAATAGCCAGCGGCGTACCGGTGGGTGGTGATTTGGAATACATAGATGAAGTAACATTGCTGCGCGCGTTAGAGGGCAGAACAGAGTTATAGAAAGGGAAAAAGATATGAGTATGGTAAAAGAACTTTTCGGAACGGCCAGAGACGGTAAGGATGTATATGCCTTTACATTGGAAAATGCAAACGGTATGAAAGCAAGGGTTATTAATTTCGGCGCTATTCTGGTAAATCTGTATGTGCCAGATAAAAACGGCAATCCGGAAGATGTTGTATTAGGATTTGACAATTTGGAAGACTATTACGGAAATGAGAGCTTTATAGGAGTGACGATAGGACCGAGCGCCAACCGGATTGGGAATGCAAGTTTTCAAATAAACGGTAAGACTTATCAGCTTGATAAGAATGACGGACCGAACAATTTGCACAGTAATATACAATTGGGTTATCATAAGCGTGTATGGAATGTCGAGGCTGAGACTGATAACAGTGTGACTTTTTCAATAGAAGCGCCGGACGGCGACATGGGATTTCCGGGAAATAAAAAGATTTCCATGACATATAGTTTATCTGATGATAACAAGATAACATTGGCATATCACGGAACTTCGGATGCAGATACTTTAATTAATATGACGAACCATACATATTTTAACTTAAGCGGACATCAGGCGGGCAGTATTGAAGATCATCTTTTGACGATTCATGCTGAAAACTACACACCCGTTATTCCGGGGGCGATTCCGACAGGAGAAATTGTACCGGTAGCGGGAACGCCGATGGATTTTACAAGCCCGAAACCGATTGGGCAGGATATCAGGGCAGATTTTGAGCAATTAAAGCTAACGCAAGGTTATGACCATAATTTTGTTATTGATGGTGCAGACGGAACGCTGCGGGAGATTGCCGTAGTAGAAGACCCGGGGAGCGGCAGAAAGATAAAAGCATTTTCCACGCTTCCCGGTGTACAGTTTTATGCGGGAAACTGTATTGGAGAAGAAACAGGAAAAGACGGGGTGCATTATGGACCAAGAATGGGAATGTGTCTGGAAACACAGTATTTCCAGGACAGCATTAACAAACCGAATTTCCCGTCAGTGGTTTTCGGACCCGATAGAGATTACGATGCGGTAACGGTTTATCAGTTTTTGTCATAAGGAGTTTTTGAAGCGCAG
>CAMWMM010000387.1 GCA_947175285.1 uncultured Lachnospiraceae bacterium | reverse complement strand
GGGTATTATAATAATTAAAAAGGTAATCAGACACTCGCCTATTTTCATCGTTTCTTCCAAATCAATTGGTGAGTCCTGCTGATACGGCACCTGATAATTTCCATTATAATTATTATACGGATACTGCTGGTAATTGCTGTTATAGTTATTGTTGTTGTAATTATTACCGCTATAATTATTGCCGTTGTTATTATTGCCGGTATAGTTATTGCCGTTGTTATTATTGCCGGTATAATCATTTCCGGTATAGTTATTGCCGGTATAATCATTTCCGGTATAGTTATTTTGGTATTCGTTACCGTTATTGTTCTCCAATTGATTATTTTCCGGCTCCGTTCCTGTCGGCTGCTCATTTTGATACATATCGTTATTGTCCATTTTTATAACCCTGCCTTTCCTTCATCTACAGTTTTTACCCGTCTATCTTATCATAATATGTGCAATTCGTGTAGTATTTGTTCATAAAAAGGAAAAAATTTCGCCAAAACATTCCGCTCCGTATAAACACATGGAACTTTATCGGGAAAATAAAGAAACATCCGCCATACATAGCAGATAATCAGCATGACAAATGTCATTCCCAAAAGTATCTTCATTCCTTTGGCATCTCTTCCTCTCATATAGCGGTTCCAGGCAAAATACAGGAACAGGCATACAATCCAGAGTCCCACAGGATGCATCTGTACGGAAGCGGAAATGTTTCCTGTTAACAGATAAAAGAGTGCTCTCGTCATGCCGCATGCCGGGCAGGGAAGCCCTGTAAAAATCACCATCGGACAGAACGCGTGAAATGTCATATTTACCAGAATCGTATACACGACCATCGCTGCTGCCGCCACCCAAATGTTTTTCACATCCTGCCAGAGACGAATACCTGCTTGTTTCATTTTAACAACCATTCCTTTCTCTCAACCCGCGAGTTTGGGCAATGGCGTTATCAACGCCTGCACAAACTTGCATGTGAAAAATTTATTTTTCACATTTGGTTGAGTCCATATAGCGCCAGCAGATGAACCGGATAGAACAAATAGTAACACACTTTCGGAAGCTGACGCCCTTTTCTTCCGTCATAAAAATAAATCAGGACAAATGCCGCCAGCCCGTACAATTCGCTCATTCCTGACTCAAAAAATACGGTTATCGGAATTCCCTCACCCCAATACCTGATTATATAAACCATCACAATACCGAGATAGATAACGATACTTCCTGCCAGACATTGCAGGATAAAGGATTTCCTGCACAGGTAAAATGTTACAATCAACAGTACACCCATTAACATATAGTCCGTACTGAGAATTACCGCCGTCACACAGCATAACGCCGTACTGACGCATTGCAGAAACGGATGTCCTGTCAGGTTTTTAATAAGCAGCAGTGCCAGAACACCGAGAAACAAGGTGAAATAAACATTCTGACCGTTCGGTTCGTATAGTTTCCCGTAAATCGCCAAATCAAACGGGATTTCTGAAAGTAAGGCAAACAAACCAAGCCTGAGCAGATAGTTTTTCTTACTATGGGTATATCGAAAGCCCTCCGCCGCCATAAAGGCAAACAGCACAAAGGCAATTCTTCCGACGGCCCTGCCGATGGAATAATACTCCCTCTCCGTCTCAACTGAAAGCCCCTGCGCAGAACGCCATTGTATGTAGGAAAGAAATACCACCACGAAAAAATGGTCAATCAACATAGAAATGTATGCGATGTTTTTCAAAACAGCGCTTGTAATGGAAAAATATTTCCTATTCATTCTCTATTCCTCCATTCCGGCATCCCAAATCGTATAACTGCCCGGTTCTACTTCCATTTTACGTTCTCCAATAAAAATGTCTGCACGGACAGGCGTTGTAATTTCATAGCGTATGTCGCCTTTTCCATAAGTCCACCTTGAACTCACCTTCCCATACTTTGTATCAATAGAAGCTTCCAGCCACTTAATTCTCCGATCCGGCAAAGGCGCTATCCGAACCCTTTCAAATCCGGGTGTCTCCTCTACTATATTAATCCCCGCTGCCACCTCATAGACCCAGTCAGCTACAGCGCCATATGCATAGTGGTTATAGGAATTCATATCTGCACTCCAAAAGCTGCCGTCTTCCTTAACGCCATCCCAATGTTCCCATACAGTGGTTGCACCTTTTCCAACAGAATACAACCATGATGGATATTCTTTCCGAAGAAGCAGCGAATAAGCCACATCTGCATGTCCGTAGTCAGAAAGCACATGTAAAATATAAGGTGTTCCCACAAAACCTGTTCGTATTTGACAGCCATCCTTTCTTATCATATCAGCCAATGCATCCGCTGTTTTCTGTAAATCTTCTGCAAGCCCGAACTGAACTGCCAACACATGCTCAGTCTGCGTTAAATACTCCGGATACTCCTTACGGAATGCAGCTACAATATTTTCAAACAATGTCTCATATCCGGATACATCCTTTTCTATCACATGTCCTGCCTTTATCACCAGACTTGTAGAATAGGCATAAAAAGCAGTTGCAATAAAATCTTCCCTGCTGGAACCCTTATAACTTCCAATAGGAGCATCCAATCCAAGCCAGTCTCCAAAATGCTCGCCGCCAATCCATAAGAACTGCTCCTTTGTTGTATCCGTAATATAATCCACCCATCTTTTCATACATTCAAACTGATCTTCTAAAATCTGTTTATTCCCATATGTCAGATAAATCTGCCATGGACAGATTGTTGCCGCATCTCCCCATGCCGCACTTGGCGCTCCCGCCGGCATATAGTCCGGAATCACCTGTCCGATGGCGCCATCCTCACGCTGATAGGCAGCCATATCATGAAGCCATTTTATAAAGAACTTTTCCACATTAAAATTATAACTTGCCGTTTTTATGAATGCCTGGGCATCTCCAGTCCATCCAAGCCTTTCATCGCGTTGCGGACAGTCCGTTGGGACATCTAAAAAATTGCCTTTCTGTCCCCAAAAAATATTAGAAAATAACTGATTCAGATTTTCATCAGAACTTATAAGATGTCCTGTCTTTTTGATATTAGAATAGACCACGATTGCAGTAAACTGCTCCGGTTTTGCCTCTCCCGGAAATTCTTCTAATTTCAGATAACGGAAACCAAAAAATGTCAGCGCCGGATGCCAGGTCTGATTCCCCGCCTTACAGATATACAGGATTTCAGCCTTTGCACTGCGGTAATTGGCATTATAGAAAATGCCATCTGCATCCAAAACCTCCCCATGAAGAATCCGCACACGCTCTCCCTTTTTGGCATCCACTGTAAATTCCACATATCCTGTTACTTCCTGCCCAAAATCCACTATCGTTTCGCCGGAAGGCGTTACAAAAACCGCTTTTGCCGAAATCCGTTCCATCTCACGGATTTCTTCACCCTCCTGCATCACTAATATATCTTTAGACCAATCTAATGATGAAACTTTTTTCCAGCTTATCGTTTCATAAGAAGCATCATAATGCTCTCCATCATAAATTTCAGAAAAACGGACAGCGCTTTCTCCATATTCCCATGTATTATCTGTCAAAAACACTTCTGTTCTTCCATTTGCATAAGTCAGCCTGATTTCTCCAAGAATTCCACAAGGCTGTTTTTTTCTCCTCAACTTATCCTCCGATTCCTCCCATCCGGGCATCGGAGACCGAAACCATCCTTTCCCTACAGTTACCGTTAGAATATTTTCTTCCTGCACCAATTTCGTAATGTCATATTTTTGCACCTGCAGTCTTTTCTCATAAGCCGTCCATCCCGGTGCCAACACATAACTGCTGACACGCAATCCGTTGCATTTCGCCTCATACACACCCAGTGCTGTCAAAAAAAGTTCCGCCTTTTCCAATTCTTTATCAACTTTCCATCTCTTTCTAAAAACCGGGCAGACATCTCCCAAATCCTCTGCCGGCTGTATCCAGTTCGCTTTAAAATTCATTCTGCATACTCTCCCGATTCCCTTCAAAGTCATTAACGTACCATATATATACTATCAGAAATAAACAGCCCCCACAAGATACTATCGGCAGTATCAACAATACTAAAAAAGAGGCTCACCAAACCTCCGATGAACCTCTCTTTTCTCTTTTGTTTTATTATTTATGCTACTTCAACAATATGTATCTGCCACGCCTGAAACTCCTGCAACGCTTCGGGAATTACCAATCCGCACTGTTCTAATGCCGCTCCGGTAATCTTTTCTCCGCTTTTATATCCATACGGTAAATTCTTTACAAACCATTCCTTTGCTTCCTCTGGGAAATCTGCCAAAGTTTCCATATTTAAATGCAGCTCATAGCTGCTTTCCGCATGCAATCCCTGTATTTTGACTATGACAGGAGCCGCATTAGCCTCCACATGATGATATACGGCGCTTACCAAAGCTTCTCTTCCTTCCGCTTCCACCGTTTCCCATATGGTACATTGCTTATCCGAAGGAGCCCGTAAGCGATAATACTCACCATATTGAATTAAATCATAATACTCCTTAAATACGCTAATCTGCTTTTGTACCTGTTCTTTCTCCTCTTCGGACAGCTTAGTAACATCCAGCTCATAACCAAAGGTTCCCGCCATAGCAACACAGCTTCTGGTAGAAAATGGTGTAATGCGTTTGGTCTGATGATTCGGAACAGCCGAAACATGAGAGCCCATAGTGGATACCGGATACCCAAAAGAAGTTCCATACTGAATCTTTAGCCTTGCTATGGCATCCGTATTATCGCTACACCATATCTGGGGAGTATAATACAACATACCTGCATCAAACCGACCGCCGCCGCCGCTGCATCCTTCAAATAGAATATGAGGAAATTTCGTAGTCAGTGTCTCTAACACCCGGTAGAGTCCTAACACATACCGGTGGGCAAATACACCCTGACTCTGTGCATCAAGCGCCATACTGTATTTATCACAAATACTTCTGTTAAAATCCCATTTTACATAGGTAAT
>CAMWMM010000386.1 GCA_947175285.1 uncultured Lachnospiraceae bacterium | reverse complement strand
GTCGTTTCCAACGCAGTGTTATTTTTTGCGTCCGGCATAACTTCCGCTTCTTCTTTTGTACCGCAGCCTGTGAACATTCCCAAAACCATACAGAGACATAATACGGTATAAGCTGACTTTACTTTCATATAATATTTTCCTCTCCGCTGTTTACTACTTTCCGAGTGCCTGAAAAGAAGCGCTGACAGCATATGCAACGTCCTGACTGCTCATAATAAACAGCACCACATCTCCTACATTCTCTACAAGTACGGTTTCCGCACTGACACAAACCCACTTATTGACATCGGCATTCGCCTTTAACTGCTCTTTCACTGTATCAACATCTTCCGGCGCAACCCGAAGCAGTACGCACTGATAGGCAATCGAGGACATCATCGGCTGGGAATAAACTCCCTCGATATAGGGAACGCCGTCCGTTCCCAAAAGCGCCTGTTCATTGTCCGCCGTCAGCGTATCGGTCATATAATACTGCATCGACTCTTTCATTTCGGCATCAAGCTCCGCACCTTCATAGATCTTCGCCATAACATCCGCCAAATCTCCCTCTATGACAGTTCCCTGCGCATTGCCGGATGCTCCTGCTTTTCCGCATGCCGTACAAAATACAGAACACATCATACACACTAATAAAATAACACTTTTTATTATTTGTTTCCTTTTCATTTTAATCCTCCATTCTTGCTCAGCCTGCGATATTTGGGCGCAAGCACAATATTCGCAAGACAAATACATTTGTCTGTGAAAATTTATTTTTCACACTAATCACCATATTCCTTTCTCATCTGCTCATACCTGCTTTCAAACTGGGGATAAAAATCTTCATCATTATATGTCTCTTCATAAAAAATATGCAAAAGTTTCATATTGATTTGTTTCATCCACTCGTCTGCTACTGAATTCATTCCCGACACATCCTTCTGCCTGTCCGCTATCTGCTTCATCAGCTCCTTTCGTAAATCATGCCACGTTACCAGAAACTTTTCATAACTCTTGTTATTTGGTATATCCAACCACTTTTTCACTTTCACCTTCATGTTTCCATTAGGACAGGCATCTTCTAATATGAAATAGGTTAACCTGCCCTCCTCATAATTTCTCCCTAACGGAAACAGTCTGCAAAGTCCGGGACGAAACGCGTGAATGTCACACCTTCCCTTTTCATTCAAAAAGACGCAGCGTTCTGAATCCCCCTGCATTTTCAAGTTCGGTAAAATTAAACCATCCGTTACATGCAGTTCTATTTTATCCTGTAACAACCCTGCAAAATCAAGATGTAAATGTTTCTCCAACTGCCAGATATCATATGGGTCAAGAACAATGGATTCCCCCATACCCTGACAACAGTCACAGCATCCCTTACAGTCGTTACAAGCCACTTTTACCATATCATTGCTGTCATACAATCTGGTATCCATAGCTTCTCTCCTATTAAATAATATTTGTTATCAAATTCCCTCTGATATTGAATCACGTTTTATATTGAATACTATTATAAGAAAAGATTTCCAATAAATCAACACTCTCTGCTTCCATGTTTGTAAACTGTTTGGAAGCGATTTCCCAAACAGGCTTGTTTTCCGAAGTGAATCTGCTTATAATAAAAATTGTGCTTTATTACAAATACTCAGACCAAAAAAGGAGCAGACTGATGATGAATGACAAAAATGATTTAACACAGGGAAGTATCACAAAAACGTTAGTCCGTTTCTCTCTCCCGCTGCTGTTTGCCAATATTATTCAGGCGCTTTACGGCGCGGTTGATTTAATGGTAATCGGGCAATACTGCTCCGCCGAGAGTGTTTCCGCCGTTTCTACCGGAACGCAGGTAACACAGATTATTACCAGCGTCATTACCGGTATGACGCTTGGCGGTACAATTCTGGTCGGAAAATATATCGGTATGAAAAAACCGGAGGAAGCCAAAAAGGCAATCGGCACGACGCTAACTCTTTTTGCCGCATTTGCTGTTATTTTAACCGTGATTATGTTGCTTGCTTCCGGTACCATATTAAGGCTTTTACAGACACCGGAAGCCGCTTTTGTACAGGCACATACATACGTCCTTATCTGCAGTGCGGGTATTTTCTGCATCTGCGGCTATAATGCCATCAGTTCTATCCTAAGAGGCTACGGGGATTCCGTAAGACCGATGATATTTGTTATAATAGCATGTGTTATGAATATTTTTTTGGATATCATTTTTGTGAAATTTTTTCAGATGGGTGCTGCCGGCACAGCGCTTGCTACTATCATTTCACAGGGAGCCAGTATGATATTTGCTGTTATTTATCTTAATAAACAGCAGTTTATCTTTACATTCCGTCTCTCCAACTTCCGAATTGAAAAAGAAAAAGCCTATGAACTTGCCAGACTCAGCATTCCCATTTCTTTTCAGGAATGCATGATAAGACTTTCTTTCCTGTATTTGACTTCAGTAGTCAATTCTTTAGGTATTTATGCTTCTTCCGCAGTCGGCGTCGCAAGCAAATATGATGTATTCGCCATGCTTCCGGCAACTTCCATTGCAAGCGCTTTATCTGCAATTACTGCACAGAACTTAGGCGCGCAGAAGCCCGAACGAATCCGGAAATCTGTCTTCATAGGGCTTAGTATTGCTCTTGCCATGTCCGCCTGCTTCTTTGCATGGGCACAGATTGCCCCACAGACTATGATAAAAATATTTGCCGACGACCCTAATATCATAGAAGCCGGCATCCCGTTTTTCCGTACCTGCAGCTATGATTATCTTGCCGTCACTTTTGTGTTCTGCTTAAACGGCTTTTTAAACGGTTATTCCAAAACCATGTTTACAATGTTCAGCAGTTGTTTCGGCGCACTTGCTTTGAGAATGCCGTTTTTATATCTGGTACAGCGCATTTTCCCGGATTCGCTTGCCATGTTAGGCTGCGTTGCTCCGGCAGTATCGGGTGTTATGGCAGTCTATACGCTTGTTTATTCCATAAAACTTCTGACTTCTGCAAAAAGTACATAACAAATTTTCCGCGTACCTAATATTTCAGCAGTTTTCCGCTGATATCGATACTGCACCACTCAAAGTATGGTTCTGCGTTCCTTACCCCATCATCATACATAACATGGAACTTATAAATATATAATACCGTGTTATCATCTAACTCTATACGGCTGTACTCTTTCATCACTTCACTGCATCGCCCGTCCGATACATCCGGATATGCTTTTTCATATTCTACCGCTTTTTCTACAAATTCGCTGATATCTACCGTAATGATTTTACCTGTATTATTTTCTACGAATTGAAAGCAAGAAAAATCTACATCAATTCCGTTTTCTCCTTCTTCATCATAACAACTGTTTTCATTTAACCATGCTGCATAGGAAAATCCCTTCTCCTCTACATCATCAGCCATATGCGTACAAGTTATAAAATGATAGTCCGATCTTGTTAAATCGGCTTCAGGATACTGTTCCTTCAGTTTTACAACAAAGCTTTTTTCATAGATATTATATGGTTCTATCTCCTCCTCCATCTCCGCCCGCCACCTTAAATAACTATAGGAATATTTCAGGCGCTCATAGGCAATCTGAGTGGTTACATCTCCGTCACAGGCTGCCTGATAATATTTTTGCAGAAATAACATCTGCCATCGTTTTGATACGCTGTTCATATTGATGAGCGGCACAAAAAACGTAATCACAACAAGCAGAGCGAAAAGCGGCAGAAGTTTTCCATACTGCCCTTTCCTGAAATAATGGACTAACAAGGCACTGATTTCAAAAATAAACAATATCATCCCCACATACCGTTCAGGTCTCATACCATGCCGGCAGATTCTGACAGCTATGTCACATCCCTGAAAAGAAATCAGTGGAATCATTAATCCGGTCAGTATGTTAATTACCTTCCCATACTTGTTTTTGACCGCACCATCCTCCGTTAGAATCACGACAGACAGCCAGATAGCAAACAAAACGGATATGACGGAAGATGCATATAACTCCTCTGTAAGCAGTATTACCAGCATGTAAAAATAGGCATAGCCGGTGACACATAAAATAATTGTATGCAGAACATCTCTCCCCATGCTGCGCAGAACTTTCCCCGTTTTTTCACCCATATCTTTAAACAACAAAATCACTTTTATACCAAAATAAAGCCCTATCACAAGAACTCCCACCGGTCCAAGGTAAAACGTATCCAAAACAAGAATCGTCCCGTAAACTTGTTCGAACATGTCATAATAATATAAATAAAGCAATTTTTCCGCCATAACCGAATCAACACATGTACAAAAAACAAATAAGATTATCAGGATTATCATGGTTTTCACAGCATTGAGAAAAATACTTATCAAATAATCATCCCAGCGCTGCTTTGTTTCTTTTAAAATTCTATAAACTATCAGGAGCAGCAGTATCAGGAAAACCCCGCCCAAAAATATACCGGCACATTCCCGCTCTATAAGTGTAACTCTATAACCGGGTGTATGCTCCAATTCATAAAGTTCACACGCAGGCATATCCTCAATAGAAATATACAGGTCTCCGAGCGGCGCTGTCATTCCCGAAATGATGAATGCAATGATATAGCCGCATATGTACTTTAGCCCGTTTTTTATAAAATATGTTTCTATAAACAAAGAAGGAATGATGAGATAAAGTAATCCCCTGCCAACCATATGGACATCTAAATCAATATCCCGGTATTTATAAGGGATTGCAGTAATAGCAACTTCCCAAAGAATGTACAATAGAATGATGCAGCAAGTCATCGTATTGCTTCGAAAAACAGATTTTACTTTTTTCAGGTGTTCCCGTATATTTTCTGATATGGTAATATCCATAATGCAATTCCCCCTGCCTGTCGGTTTGCTCTGTTCTCGTTCTTCGTTCTTTTCCATAACCTTAATTGTAATCCGAGATTCCATACCCAGTACCCCGGATAAGAGACATAAGT
>CAMWMM010000385.1 GCA_947175285.1 uncultured Lachnospiraceae bacterium | reverse complement strand
TCCGCATCGGAATAAAACTCGTTAAGCTCACAGTTTAATTCATTGTCAATCTGCCATCCGATTACGGCAGGATGGGGTGCATAGTGCATGGCGCTTTGCGTGACAATCTTTTTGCAGTAATCCAGATAGACGGGGGAATTATAATTATAATGCCGTCTGCTGCCGTGGTGGTATAGTGCGCCGTCTATACGGGCGTTTAATACCTCCGGATGTTTTTCGGTCAGCCATGCCGGGGGCGTTGCCGTGGGGGTAGAGAAGATGACTTTCATTTCTTTTTCCAGACATAGAGATAAGAAACGGTCAAAGAAAGAAAAATCGTATTCCCCCTCTTTCGGCTCTATTTTATTCCACGCAAATTCTGCGATACGGATAACACTGATTCCTGTTTCTTTCATACGTGTTAAATCTTCCGCCCACAAACTTTCCGCCCAATGCTCCGGATAGTAGCAGACTCCCATCGTCATTTGATTCCACAAATATTTACTCATTGCCATGTCCTTTCTGAACCCTGTTTTGTTCATTATGTCTTATACACTATCTAGAATAACATAAAACTTCAAAAATAGCCCTATTTTTTCCGAATATTCCATAAAACCCATTGATTTCCTATTTTAAATGCTATATAATGTATTTACATAACGTATTAACATAATTTGTTGACAAATTGCATTATGAATTTGTTTATAATATTGTGGAGGGAAAATATGAAAAAATATAGGATTGCAAGTATAGGAATTTCAGCTTGTCTTGTGTTTGGATTAGTGATGATGCCGGAGGTACGGATGGAGGTGCAGGCGGCAGAAGTTATGGCAACCGTTTCGGGAACAGTTAAGTCCGGTACAACATCAGACTTGCTGCTGTTATCAACAAACGACGGCTTGATGGAGATTAAAATAGACAGCTCGACAGATACAAGTGAATGCAAAATGCTTCTGCCGAACAGTAAAATCAGCGTTTCCGTAGCACATGGCAACGACGAGTATCTGCATGCGGTTAAAATAAGCGGGGCAACACAGGCGGCAGGCGTGTCGCTGGATTTTTCCGCATCTGCCACGGTGACGGGAACCATACAGGAAAAATCAAAGTCCGACCTTCTTTACTTTGCAACGAGTGCAGGCGTGATGGAAATTAAGTTAGATACGACAACCGATATGAGCGGCTGTAAAATCCTGGTGACGGATAAAACCTATAGTATAACCTGTGTAAGAGGTTCGGACGCGTATATGCATGCGGTAAGTATCACTGATTCGGCAGCAGGAGTTCCGGTGTACACGCAGGGAAGTTCAGGTTCCTTTTCCTCGTATACTCCGGCGCCAGTGACAGAAATTACGAGTGACGTGGCATGGGTTACTGGAACGGTAAGTGACAAGACCAAAGAAGATTTGATATATTTATCAACCAGTGGCGGTACGATGCAGATTAAGATAGACAGCAACACGGATTCCAGAAGCGGTATGGTGGTTACGCCGGGAACAAAACTGACGATTTCCGTTTACCATGGTTCTGATGCGTATATGCATGCGGCAAAGATTATAGCGGCAAAGGACAATTACGGAGCGCCGCAGATTGATTCTTCCACAGCAGCAACCGTAACCGGAACGGTAGGGAAAAACTCCAATGAGAATGTTCTGTATCTGGTAACAACGGTGGGCGAGATGTCATTAAAACTCTATGCGCTAAACAGTGTAACAAGCTGCAAGATACTGGTATCCGGCAAGAAGATTAGCGTAACTTGCGTAAGAGGTTCCGATGCTTATATGCATGCTACGGCAATTTCGGGATATTAATTTTTGAATCATATGGAAAAAAGACAGAAAATAAGATATGATAGAAAGACAGTAGAGTAATATTTACTGTCTTTTTTAGGAGAAAAGGAAGAATGGGCAGGGGAAAAGAATGGAACGTTATTTTGGAGAAGCAACACCGAAACTTGGATTTGGCTTGATGAGACTGCCGAAAGCGGCATCAGGGAAAATTGACATTGAACAGACTAAGAAAATGGTTGATATGTTTATGGACGCCGGCATGACTTATTTTGATACGGCATATGTATATGACGATGGCGATTCGGAGCGGGCTGCCAAAGCAGCGCTTGTTGACCGCTATCCGAGAGAAAGCTATACGCTGGCAACAAAGTTATGCGCCTGGATGGGCAATCATAATGAGGAGGCTGCAAAGCAGCAGTTCTATACAAGTTTGGAGCGTACCGGAGCCGGATATTTTGATTACTATCTGCTTCATGCCTTGCAGGCGGGAAACTATAAGCTATACGATACTTATCATATTTGGGATTTTGTGAAGGAACAGAAAGAGAAAGGTCTGATTAAACACTGGGGATTTTCATTCCATGCAACACCGGATATTCTGGATAAAATACTGACAGAACACCCGGATGCAGAGTTTGTGCAGCTTCAGCTTAACTATGCTGACTGGGAAAATCCTGATGTGACGGCAAGGGCAAATTATGAAGTGGCGAGAAAGCACGGAAAATCCATCGTAGTTATGGAACCTGTTAAAGGCGGCGCATTGGCAAATCCACCGGAAGCGGTGCGGAACATTTTTACCGCAGTAGATGCCGAGGCTTCTTATGCTTCATGGGCAATTCGTTACGTCGCTTCCTTAGACGGCATTATCTCAGTGCTTTCGGGAATGTCTAATATAGAGCAGATGGAAGATAATCTTTCTTACATGAAAAATTTCAAGCCATTGAATGAGAAAGAGCAGGCAGCCGTTCAAAAAGCGCAGGAAGCCATTAACGGTATAAAGTCCATTCCTTGTACTGCATGCCATTACTGCACGGCAGGGTGTCCGAAAAAAATTCCGATTCCGGAGATTTTTGCGGCAAGAAATAAGCAGCTTATTTGGGGACAGTTGGAAGAAGGAAAACAGGCATATGAACAGGCAACAGCAAATGCAGGAGGCACTTCGGACTGTATTGCATGCGGTCAGTGTGAAAGAGCATGCCCGCAGCAGATTAAGGTGGTTGAGAAATTAAAAGAGTGCAAAACGGCAGGTTTATGTTAAATACTGCAGCAGAACGGAATGAAGTTTATGAAATACAAAAGGATGAAACGATACATAAGAAAAGTATTACTTTTCATCATGATTGTATGCCTGATTCAACTGGGTCAGGCATACATTGTGTCTTTAAAACATAAGGCGCAGCAGAATGAACTGCTAGAACTGACAGAGGCACATATGGAAGAAAGATTACCTGTAGCGGAACCGGAGGATATAAAGACGGAGCCGCAGCAGACAGAAATATCGGAGGAAACAGAAGAACCGGAAATGCCGGAAGAACCTGTCATGCTGGCACAATACCAGGCATTGTATGCGGAAAACAGTGATATGATAGGATGGCTTTCCATAGAGGGCACACAGATAAATTATCCTGTTATGCAATGCGGGGATGACGAATATTATCTGCACCATGATTTTTATGGAGAAGAGAGTAAATACGGGTGCTTGTATGTACGTGAAAGAGCCGATGTCGATACAGGAACCAATTTTGTTATATATGGGCACAATATGAAAGACGGCTCCATGTTTGGAGAACTGGACTTATATTGGCAGGAAAGTTTTTATTTGGAACATCCGACAATTTTGTTTGATACCCTTTATGAGAAACGCAGCTATGAAATCATAGCAGTATTTCCTTCTCAGGTTTACAAGGAAGAAGATGAGATTTTTAAATATTATCAGTTTTACGAAGCGGAAAACCAAGAAGAATTTGAAGACTTTTATAATAATATAAAAGAACTTTCTTTGTATGACACGGGAGTGGAGGCTTCATTCGGCGACACTCTTCTGACGTTATCCACCTGCGCTTATCATGTGACAGACGGGCGGTTTGTAGTGGTGGCAAAGAGGGTGGAATAGGGTATCATAACAAATTTGAATGAAGAGGAAAACACAATGAAAATAGAAGTACGGGCTTATGAAGAAAATGATTTGCCAGAGATGATTCGTATATGGAATGAAGTAGTAGAGGAGGGTATTGCCTTTCCGCAGGAGGATGCGCTGACGCCGGATACCGGAAAAGAGTTTTTTGCCGGACAGACCTATAATGCGGTGGCTGTCGATGCAGATACCGGAGAAATCTGCGGACTCTACATACTGCATCCCAATAACGTAGGGCGATGCGGACATATCTGCAATGCAAGTTATGCCGTTTCCTCTAAGAAAAGAGGATTACATATCGGTGAAAAACTGGTAGCGGATTCTTTGGTGCAGGGGAAACAGCATGGCTTTTCCGTATTACAGTTTAATGCGGTAGTGGCAGCGAATATACATGCAAGGCATCTGTATGAGCGGCTTGGTTTTATCCAGCTGGGAACAATCCCCAAAGGATTCCGGATGAAAGACGGGCATTATGAGGATATCTGTCCTTATTATCATGAACTCTAACTTTGCCGCTTCATTGATTTCAGATATAAAACAGATGCTGCGGCAATTGCAATTGTTACAACTAAATAATATATGTATACACTATGAACAGCCGAAAGATTGCTGCCCATAAGCGTAAAGATAAGAACAGAGAGCGTTGAGGCAAGAGAACTTGAAATCTGCCGCAGCGTGTTAAAAATCGCGCTGCCGTCAACGCGCTCTTTTCCTTCTAGACCGCTTAGTGCCATTGCCGTAGTGGGTGAGTTTAAGGTTGACATGGCAACACTTTGGAAAGCAAATATGACAGCTATGTACAGAATGGGTGTGTCCAGTGATAGAAACAGTCCCATGACTGAAAATGTGGCAAACAGTCCGGTGCCTGCAATAAACATAGGTTTAATCCCAAGTTTATCGTATATTTTTCCGGCAGAGAGTGCGGCAACGGCTGATAAAAGAGAACCGAAAATCGTTGCAACGCCATAAGTCGTATCGGAGAAACCGCATAGTGATTTTGTAAAAATAGGTAAAACCATTGCATTTCCCATGGCAATCAGATACATACAAAGACTGAGTATTACCGCAATCCTGAAA
>CAMWMM010000384.1 GCA_947175285.1 uncultured Lachnospiraceae bacterium | reverse complement strand
TTGGTATGGCTGCGGATATAATTCATACACTGGTACACCTCGGAAGAAATTCCTTCCGGTATCTGTGTCTCACCGGCCCTCTGACAAAAATCCAGAACCATCATATATTGTAAGTTCGTAATTTCCTCTATTGTTTGAAGCTGCTCGCACTCCTGAATATAAAAATCAACAAGCTGATATGTTTTTTCTACATCCACACCTCCGGGGATAGCCCCCAGAAATCCAGCCTTGACAGCAGTGGCAATAAAAATATTTTTTGCATGGCGTACTGGGGTATGAGCCAATTTTCCCTCTTTAAGGGGTCTGATGTTAGAATTTAAAAAATCTTTAAAACGTTGCACATTCCCTTCTTTTATATGCTGGTATATCTCAAGTTCAAAGTGATAGGTATTGTGTAGCATGTCATTTTCTGCATCATCTATACTGCGGTCTACCTGACGTTGGTTTCGACCTATGGTCTTTATTTCATTTTCAATAAAGAAATCATGCAGATTAACTTCTTTATGGTTCAGGCACTGATATAAAAAGGCAAGGTGCTTGGCAAATTGAAGCTGACTGGTTTGTGGAATACAAGCGAGATATTCCGTTAGCTGCTCCCGATAATCGGAAGTAAGCATAAACTCACGCATACACTGTCGTACAAGCTCTTCTGTTAAAGGCACACTAAAGGCAGGACCTGCAATTACATCATAGTCCGTACCATCAACATGTACTCGTCCGTATTCAAGGTCAGGGGAAAGGGCGCAAAAAACGGGATTACGTTCCAGTGGGAAAAGTTTCCATTGTGACGATGATGGTGGGGTCATAGATAGCATTTCTCCTAAAGCCGAATATACGGGCTTATCATTTTTTATAAGACTGATTGGAATATTGGTTGCTGCAAAGAAGTTTCTGCAAAAAGAAATATAGTCCATTTTGGTTGTCCTCTGCAAAATTTGTATAAGCAGTTTTGGTTATCTGATTACATTATAAATAGCCGAAACAGAAAAAACAAGATAGAAATTTATAATATAGAGCAGTATTTTACAATAACGATAGAGACTTTTATGATACGATGCAAACATAAAAAGCGTGAGATAAATATGAACGGATATCAGTTATAGAAACGGAGGAAATGAAACATGAGACAGAGGATTCGGATTCATAAGGCGGAACCCAACAAAGGAGTACTGGATTATTCCTATTTACTTGATGCACCGGCAGGAAAACATGGATTTGTGGAGAGCAGAAAAGGACATTTGTATTTTGAAGACGGAACGCGTGCCAGATTTCTGGGATTTAATGTAGCAGCCAGATCCAATACACCGGATCACGAAACAGCAGATAAAATGGCAGAGCGTTTTGCAAGCATGGGGGTCAATATTATCCGGCTTCATGCCGCGGATGCTCCAATCGGGGATGAGCCGGGAAGCTGGAGCAGTTGCAGGGAAGCGCCCCTTTTAGATTATGAAAGCGGTAACAGTAGAAAGTTTCATAAAGAAGGACTGGACCGTTTTGATTACTTTGCAGCGAAACTAAAAGAAAAGGGTATCTACCTGCATATTGACCTGATTGTAGCAAGGGAATTTATGGCAGAGGATGAGCTGGATTATCCGGGCAGTGCGCCTTCCTGTATTAAACGATACCCTATGTACAATGAAAGACTGATTGAACTGCAGAAGGAATATGCGAAAGAATTTCTGTGTCATGTTAATCCTTATACCGGTCTGGCATTAATTGATGATCCGGCGGTGGTCACAGTTCAGATCAATAATGAGGAGTCAGCAATCAAGGGTACGGATAGTGGTGAACAGATGAAGCCCTATCAGGATGAAGTGCAGAGACATTTCAACAACTATTTACTGATGAAGTATGATACACGTGATCGTCTGAAAGAAGCATGGACATATGAAGGTGTATGTGCCTTGGGAGATGAGGAAGATCCGACACAGGGAACAGTAAGGGGAGTGGACGGTGGCTTTTATCAGCCTGAAAATGACCCGAACGGTACGTGGGATGGGGCTTGCAGCCCGGCGCGTTATGCAGATTTTATGGAATTCGGCATTTACATGAACCGTAAATTTTACCAGATGATGAAGGATTATTTACACTCTCTTGGTGTGAAGGTGCCAATCGTTACCAGCAACCTGATTGCGGGTGCGGCAGATGTTTATGGGCATACAGATGGGGATTTGATGGAAAATAACAGTTACTTTAACCATCCACTGCTCCCGGTTCAGGGCAATACCTATATGGTAGTCGGACCAACAGAATATGTTTCCGCCAATCCTCTGGTCATGCAAAAAGGGGTAGGCTCTATGGCAACAACGCTTCTTAGCCTTGCGTCTGTTGCAATCGTGGAAGGGAAACCGTTTATGCTCAGCGAATGGAATGAATACGGTCTGCATCCTTTCCACTCAACGGCATTTTTGCAGACGATTGCATATGCCTGCCTGAACGATTGGGATGGTCTGATTCTGTATAACCATCATACATCGGAGAAATGGGATGACCAGCCGGCAGATGAAATCCTGAATGTGTTTGATGTATATAATGATCCGGCAGTTGTCTGCCAGTGGGGATTTTTAGCTTCTGTATTTTTAAAGGGCATGGTGTCCGTAGCAAAAAATAAGGCAGATGTGGTTTATACCCAGAATGATTTGCGTACATTGCCGAAATTCCATTCAATGCCTTCCACATTTTTCCCTTATGTCATGGCAACCCGCAATGTATTCCTAGATGGTGGAGATTCTTATCAAGGCGATGCGGATATTGCGATAAATGCGGGATTTTTAAACGGGGCAGACTTATCCGATGCAAATCATGGTGTGTATTATGCATGGTCGGTTTACCGGGATGTAATGCGCCGCTATAAGGAAGAAAACCGTCTGGTGAAGGCAGCAAGAGGAACGAATGAAATTCAGCCGGGTGTACATTTGGGAGAGCAGGCTCTGGTATTTGATGAGATTGCAAAGACTGCGGAAGAAGGCGATTACCGGACCTTTGCAAAACTGATTGATCGGGCGATGAAAGAGTGGGGCGTGATGCCGGAAGACGCAGGATATGTGGATGGAAAACTGGTTTCTGATACAAAGGAAATCGTATTTGACCCGGATCATTCCCAATATATGGTGAATACCCCGTATTGCGCTTGCTTCAGCGGCGCACCGGATGAAAATATTGAGCTTTCTGACAAAATAAGTGTACAGTCTGGAAATGAGAGGATTTCCATGACACTGCTTCCGGTAGGAGATGAGCTGCTTAAGGATGCGAAGGAGTTTGTACTGACTGCTATGGGAACAACGGGAATGGATGAGACCACTTATAATCCGGGACCGGAAATGATGGGTATGCCTTTTACAGCGGTAGAAATGAAAGGAAAATTATATGCAGAGACTTTGGAAGGTACACTTCATGTGAAAGCAGAAAATGCTACACTTCAGATTTTGAATCCGGTAGGCGAGATTCTGGCGGAAATGGATGGAGAAAAAAATGGAGAGAATATCTGCTTTACCTTAAACGGAGGGATTCCGGCTGTACAATATCATTTAATAATTAAGGAATAATAGTATTTTGTAATTATAAATAGTATATTGCAATATCAGTTTAAAAAGGAATGGTAAACTTAAGTTTATAAAGATGTGGAGGAGGTAATAACATGGCAAAGGATAAAAATGAGGTCCGCTATGACGCGGATGGTGCAAGGCGCGTGATGCGCGGCAAAGATTATGCAGCTGATTTCGGTGGTCAGTTAGCTCTTGGACTGATGGGAAACATTGTAGGTCAGTTGACTTATTTCTATACCGACAAGGTTGGTCTGGCAGTGGGAAGTGTTGGGATTGTTATGGCAATTGCAAAAGTTCTTGACGCATTTACAGATGTAATTTTCGGAAATGTTATAGACCATTCCAAGGGCGGCAACCGGAAATATTACCAGTGGATGCTTCGTATGGCGATTCCGGCAGCAGTGATCATGGTGATGATGTTCACGGTTCCTATTCAGGCAGGGCAGACACCGGCACTTATCTATGCGTTGATAACTAATATTCTTTTGACAGCAGTCATTTACACGATGATTGCAACACCCTTTTCGGCAGTTATGGTCGTCCGGACGAACAGCCAGAGTGAGCGGGGCAGCATGGGAATCTTCCGTGCAGTAGGTAATTATGGGGCAGGTATGGTGATTGCCATTGCAACTATCCCGGTAACGAACATGCTTGGCGGAACGCAGAGTGCGTGGATAAAGTATGGCGTTATTTTGGGAGCAGCGGTTCTTCTTTTGTTCCTGATCTGTTATAACAATGGACGGAAAGCAGTTTTTGCATCCGATATAGGGGATGAAATCCATGAGGAAGCAGCAGAAGAAGAGGTAGTGCCTTTTAAAGAAGCAATTGTGATGTTGTTCCATAATAAGTATTGGGTGATTGTATTACTGTTCAATCTGATCACAAATATCACAAATACAATAGCAGGTTCCGGCGGCACATATTATTGTAAGTGGATTTTTGGAAATGACGCCTTGGTAGGGCTGATAGGAGCAGCAGGAATGCTTGCGACTGTTATAGGGTTTGCAGTTTCTAAACCAATCATAGCAAAGCTGGGTGTGACCAGAACCATCTATGCCGGAACATTGGGAGCGGCGATTGCAGCGGGGATTCGTTGTTTTGTACCGACAAACTTTGTTTTGTTCGTAGTGACCAGTCTGTTGGGAAGCTTTATTCAGATTCCGCTTATGTGTCTGTATGGTGTGCTGCTTGCAATGGCGGTTGATTATAATGAATGGAAGTATGATAAAACTTTGGTTGCAACTTCCAGCGGTGCGATTGGATTTGGAAGCAAGGTAGGAGGTGGGGCAGGTTCCCTACTGCTTAGTTTGTTCCTTGTACTTGGTTCTTATGATGCAACACTGGCAGAAGCAACTACATCCATGAGATATTCCATTTACGGATTTTCCAATTATCTTCCGGTAGTGATCAATCTGCTGATGTTTGTTATCTTTACCAGATT
>CAMWMM010000383.1 GCA_947175285.1 uncultured Lachnospiraceae bacterium | reverse complement strand
AGAAAAAAGTCCTCAACAATGGTATCGTACCACAATATTATGTGGAGGATGACCACGAGGCAATCATACCAAAGGAATTATTTTTCAGGGTACAGGAAGAGATCATGCGGCGGTCAGCCATGTGCAAATCCGCGGTGACAAGAAAGAAGAACCAGAAGAGCAAATACTCATCAGGATATGCGCTGACCGGGATCCTGCTGTGCGGCAAATGTGGGCAGGAATACCGCAGGGTGACATGGGCAAGAAACGGCAAAAAGAAGATCGTCTGGAGATGCTCGAACCGCTTGACAAACGGCGTAAAGCAATGCGGCGATTCCGAGACATTGGAAGAGGGTGCATTAAACAGGGCAGTTATGGAAGCCATCCACCGTATCACAAGGAATGAAGGGGATTTCGTGGGAGCCTTCCGGCAGAATGTTATCCGGGTGATCGGTAGCTATGGAAAAGAACAGCAGCCGGATGAATACAGTGACCGGATCAAAGCCAAACAGGAAGAGATGGTTGTGCTGATTGCGGAGAATGCAAAAGCAGGAGACTACACGCCGGAATTTGATGAACAATACCGCAGGATTGCGGAAGAGATTAATGCCCTGAAGGAAGAACAGGCAGAGGCTGGGAGAAAGAAAAAGCTGGCAGAAAATTACGAACAGCGGGTAAAGGACATGGATGCATTCATCAATGCAAGCACCTGCCAGATACCAGAGTTTGACAATGACCTTGCAAGAAGGCTGATTGCAGGCATCAGGGTAATCTCCGCAGACAGAATAGAGATACAGTTCCAGTCGGGAATCGTCATGGAGCAGGAGATTGTAAATGAGTAAAACGGCGCAGGAATGACAACTGAATATGGATATGTTATTCCTGCAGGTTTACGGTAAGAATAAAATGCCCGTTAGTAGGGCGGGTGTTTTATTGTTGGCGTAAGCAGTAATGCAGAAGCGCATTGAAAGCAGGTTGATGATTGAACGAAAGCGCAAAATGATAAAAATGAAACAGAGGAGAGATGAATAAATGAGAGCAGAGGAAACGTTACAATTTATGATGGATTTTTATCCAGAGCTATATCCGACAAGAAGACATTGTCTGAACCATTTATTCTGTTCCATTGGGAACGGGTATGAATGGCGGAAAGGAGAGCTGGTTGACAAAACCTGTAAATTCAGCAAAAGATACAGGCTTGTTGAAACTATTGAAAAAGCGAGACCGCGGAATGAAGAATACTATCAGGCACGTCTGGAGATGGAGAAAAGATTAGGAAAGAAAAAGGAGACAGCTACCGGATCACGCCACTGAATGTCAAGTATAATTTTGAGTGGAGTACGCCGAGCAAGAGTTATTCGTATATTTATCATTATCCCAAGAATATCAAAGAGGACTGGCTTGCGCTGTTAAAGGAATGTGAGCAGATGCTGGTCGAAGATGGGATTATTCAGGATGACAATCAAAAGGAAGAGCTGGAAGAGCTCCAGGAGAAGCAGAGTGGCGGGATGCAGATGGTATAGCAGCTACACTTGTTTGAATGCAGTTTAAATGATTCTGCCAGACAGAATCAGGGAGAGGAAGGAATTAATGGATTTTTTGGTAATATTAGCACTGAGATATATGTTTTATACTGCTGCACTTTTTCTGCTTGGTGCGCTTATGCATTACTTTTTTTGATGGGGAAGAAGCGAGTTTGTAACAGTTGGATAGATTTCTAAAAATCTGCAGCTTTAGCATCAAAAGGGACAAATATATACTACATAAATAGACAAAAAGGTAATAGTAATTTTGAATAATGTGTGGTAAAATTAATTGAAATAGCAAGCAGGAGGAATTATGTATGCTAAATAAGGAGATTTATTTAAAGGAAGTAGCAAAAAGTCTTGCTTTATTAAGCAACGAAGTGGCTATACTTAATGCTATTAATCTTTATGATATTAACATTGTCGCTGAAGATTTTTTTCCTGGCTTGTTAAACCTTATTTATGGATATCAATTAAAGAACGCAAATTATTTGGAAAAGAATGCACCAGCTATTGATCTTTTTGATGAGATTAATAGAATTGCAATACAAGTAACATCTGACAGTTCCAGCAAGAAGATTAATCACACAATAGAGGAATTTCATAAGAACAAGTCCTATAAGAGCTATGACAGACTGGTTGTCTTGATATTAACACAGAAGAAAAAATATACAACAACATTTAATACAGACGGAAACTTTGTTTTTGACAAAACAAAAGATATTTGGGATGTTGAAGATTTAATGAAGGATATCAGGGAATTGGCTACAGAACGGATCAAAGAAATCAGCAACTATTTATCAAAAGAATTGTGTGATAAGTATTATGCTGTAAAAACGACACAAGCCAGTGAGATTGACACAATAATAGATTTGATAGAATATATTTCAAAACATAGGAATGTCAAAAAGGGCCGGAATACAGAGGTTGATCCCGAATATAAAATATATAAAAGGTTTCGAGAATTTGCAGATAATCTGATTGCGGAATATACTACGCTGTTTGCTGTCTATGGAGACGCATTAGAAGTTGTAAATGATACTTTGGGTATTGATGAAGCACAGGATATTATCATTATGTTTTATCTTCAGGATATCAGCATACAGTATTTAGACGAAGCAGGAAACAACCCGGTTGTTGCCCTTAACAGGCTGGTTGCTCATTTTGAAGAGAGATTAAGTGTTAACGGTAAAAAATATGATAGGGCGGCTATCAAATTTTACTTGATCAATGAAATGATTAAGTGCAGGGTTTTCCCGAATGAAAGGAGTGAGTATGATGATAGCGAACAGTAATGCTTTAAAATCGTCTGCCTTATATATTGGCTATCTCATACTCAAAGAGATACAGAAACAGGGAAGGAATAAAGTTTCAATTTATGATGTTTCAAAAGCTCTTAAAAAAAGCGGTATTACCAGCAGCAGGCAGTTGATTTTAGGGCTTTCATTTTTATATTCTGTTGATATTGTGGAGTTTGAGGAGGCGAATATATGGGTAAAGAAATAAATCGTATCCGTATTAATCGCCTATATTCTGAAAACCATATTTTTGAAGATATGGTTTTCCATGATGGGGTAAATATCATTTTAGGCGAAAAATACGATGATAGTCTTGTCAGGGGACGAAAAACGAATGGTGTTGGAAAATCTATGAGTATAGAGTTCTTAGATTTTTGTTTTTTGAATGATTATGAAAGATCCAGGGTTGCACGGATACCGAAAGAAGTGTTTGATCCAGAAGAAAATGTAATGCTGGACATGGAGATCGGCAGTGAAGCCATTACTATTAAAAGAAACAGAAAGGAAGCGGATAAGCCAATAATTATTAGAAATGGTAAAGCAGTATCATTTGATAAATTACAGGATGCAAGGGATTATCTAACAGAAATATTTTTTTCAGAATTAAACGGAAAAATGGTTCCAAGTTTTAGAAACCTGTTTTCTATTTTAATGCGTGACGAGCGTTCGGAGTTTACAGACATCATAAAATGCCATGATTTGAGGAAGAGGATACCAGATGATTTGAGTGCACACTTATTTCTATTAGGATTTTCTTTAGAAGCGTATCGAAAAACGTTAAATATGGCAAAGGAAATTGAAAGTGTGACAGCGGTTATTTCAAAAAACAAAAGAGAATTAACCCAGGAAGGAAAAAAGAGAATTTCTGACGTCAAGGCAGAATTAAATGCATTAGAGGATGAACTGCAAAAATTGGAAGATGCGATTGAAAGTTTTAAGACAAACGAAACATTCGATTCCATGGAGGCAGAGCTTATTGAACTGGAAAATCTGTTGGATCAGTTACGGAAACGACAGAAAGCATTGCGCCATGATTATGACAAAATACGTAAGATGCCTAAACCGGAACAGATTGATGACAGTGAAATAGAGTTAGTTTATAATCAGTTTAAAAACGATTTGGGCAATGCTGTAGTCAAATCCCTGAACGAAGTTGTGGGATTCAAAAACAAGGTGGAAGAATTCCAGAGGATGCTGGTAAATCAAAAGGCAAAGGAACTGGAAATACAGCTTCAGGAGATTGCAGAGCAGATCAGGGAAATCGATGATGAGTATTCAGGTAAACTGAAAGTAATTGATAAGAAAGGTGTATTGAAAAATCTGAAAACAAGTTTGAAGATATATGAGACAAAGAAGGATTCGCTTGCACATACAAAATTTTTGTTCGAACAATATGAGAAAAACGACAAAAAGAAAAAGCAATTAAAGCTGCAAAAAACACAAGAAGTCATGAAGATTGATAATGAGATTGAAGAAAACAGTCAGATTCTTCAAAGTTTCATGAATACTATTTTAGAAATTCATGAAGCAATTATGGGAAACAAAGAATGTTCATTCAGTTTCCAGACGATTGATAATACAAAAAGTAAAGCACCAATAGAGTTAAATCTAAGAATCTATGATGACGGAAGCCATAGTGTAGACAGAACAAAGGTGTTTATTTATGACATGGCATTATTGTTCAATACTTATACAAGGCAGAGGCATCCATTGTTTTTAGTGCATGATAATATATTTGATGTGGATCAGGATACACTCGTACAGTGTTTGAATTATCTATATAAGCAGGAAGAAAAGTTTCAGGATTTTCAATATATTCTGACCTTGAATCGGGATAAGATAGAGAATGAAGAGCGCAGGAAACTTATTAAAATGGATATTGATTTGCATCGTGTAGCTACTTTTACAAAAGATAAAAAGTTTTTGGGTAGAAGTTATCAGGAAATTTAACAAAAAGAGATATATATAAAATGATGTTAGTGGTGTAATTCCGAGGTTGTACTGTTCTTTAGACTCATAACAATTCAGTGATAATTATTGGGAGAATAGATTTAAATGAAAAGTATGATGTTAGTCAATAATTGCGAAGGTCGTTGTAGTTGCTTTATATTAAAGTACTATATTTACAATATCTGTAAATCGTGTCAATATGCCTTCTGAATAAAACCTAAAATATTTAGGATAAATATTTTCAA
>CAMWMM010000382.1 GCA_947175285.1 uncultured Lachnospiraceae bacterium | reverse complement strand
GGCAGTTTCGGATAATCAGATAGCAGCATCGGTACAATGACTTCTCTGTGAAAAGCGTGATTGACTTCTTCTGCTACTTTCTCAGCTTTCTCTAATGTGCGGTTTAGCAGGTAGACCTGTTTAGCGTTCTGCTTTGCACATAAATAAACAACTGCCCTTGCCGCGCCGCCTGCTCCTAAGAGAATGATTTCTTCTCCCTCTATCCGGATGCCTTCGCTTGCCATGGCTCGGTGCAAACCGCTCATGTCTGTATTATACCCTTTATAGCCTCCCTCTGTACGGACAAGCGTATTAACTGCGCCAATCTGCGCCGCAAGCTCATCCACTTCCACGAGGCTTTCAATGACCTTGCTCTTATAGGGAACGGTCACATTCATACCGAGAATATTCAGCGCATACGCGCCTTTTACCGCTTCCGATACTTTTCCCTCTTCTACCAGAAAAGGCACATAGACGAGGTTGTGTCCGCATCTGGCGGCAAGCGTATTATGGATTGCCGGTGACATCGTATGTTCCACCGGATTTCCAATCAAACCACATGTTCTTGTTTTTCCGTTAATCATTTCCATAGTTAGGATCCTCCAATTTCTGCCATTCAATATCTGCCAATGTTATCGTCTTATCCGTTATATCGTAATACTCGCCTTTGCTGATACCATACTCCGTAAAACTGTCATTATCATAGACACAATAAGACTTCTCATCTTCAGAATCCCAATCGGTACGCAGCGATATCTCCTTTTTTCCATTTTCATCCAAGAAATAGTATGTTTCAGTCGAGCCATCCCTGCCACCGTATGAGACACAAATACCTGTTCTTCCATTCCCTTTCACCAAATTGGTGTCGCGATACTCTGGTGTATTAAAAATGACTATTAAAACTCCGTTGTCATTTTGTATTACATATAGTTCACCTCTGTCGCAACTGATAATTAATTCTTCCACCCCATCCCCGGTCATATCCAAGAAGGTATATTGGGGATTTTTTTTATTCTGTCTGCAATATGAAAAATCAATTAAATTGGTAATGCTCTTTCTGACAATAACGCCATCTTCAACACGCTCTCCCCTACTCTGGTAACGTATCATTTCCTGTCCTTTTAAAAATAGGTTGAAAATTTCCCTCTGCCATAAATTATATTCCTCCGGCGTCATCTCATCTGACACCTCCATATCCACATTTCCTATGTATCGGTACACATAGCTCGTCTGTATTTCGGATTTTAAAATACCGCCCTCATACACTGCCTGTCTTGTAATACTGCCAAAATTATCATATTCATTCTCATAACAGCGAATCAAGCTGCCGTCCACATCATAATGATTTTCTCGTATCGCGTTCCCGTCTGCATCATATTCTGTTTCTTTCCTGCTGAAAACATTTCCATTCTTATCATATTCCGTATAGCTTATCATCCTGCCGTTTTCATCATACTCTTTTTGACTGTGATAAGAAGCCGTTTTTTCATTTATGTATAAATAAAAATCGGTTTCCCTGCCATCCGCATCATATTTTCTTTCCCACATGCGGCTGTCAGTTTCTTTTTCTTTATCATAGACAATGTGGGCATACTTTGTCATGTTTTCATTTTCATCATATTCATATTCATCTATCGTTTGAGATTCTTTTTGTTCTGTTTCTTCATTATAGCTTGTTTTTGTTTCTTTTATTTTGTTTCCACGCTCATCATATTCATACTCCAATGTATCTGTAATGATACTGTTACTGTTATAGTGTTTTTCATAGATTTCCCTGCCGTTTTGGTCATACTCGTATTCCCATATATAATTGATGCTTCCATCTCCATCGTAGGATACAAATTTTATTTGGTTTCCATTCTCATCATAAGCATGCTCGTGCCAAATAAAAATATCTCCATCTACATTATAATCCACAAGCCTGACTATGTATCCATTTTCATCATATTCCCTCTCTTGCCGGGAAGTAATGGTTGTGTCACCTTTATAGCATAAACCCTTAATTTCTTTACCATTATTGTCATATGTAAATTCCTGCTTTGCAAGAATTCCTCTGTTGTTGTACATAATTAATCTAATCAAATTTCCGCGCTCATCATATTCCTGAATCGTTTTATTGGTACATTCTCCGTCACTACCATATCTTGCATATTTTATTTCATTTCCAAAATCATCATATTCTCTCTCCGTCCGTTCTACAATATTTCCATTCATATTATAGCTTACCCATTCTAATTCCTTGCCATTTGCATCATACTCCCACGTACTATGGTAAGAACGGCTGCCTACACCATTGCTATAATCTTCATAATCTTCATATTCAATTTTATTACCATTCACATCATAGCGGAACTCCATCTTACCCGTGACTTGTCTTTCCGTACCATAGTATGTAAATATTATCTCATTTCCATTTTCGTCGCGCTCTGATGTATAACCAAAGCGAATTTCTTCTTCATCATCATACTCATTCTCCACATACTCCGTCCTGACTGCTATCGTTCCCGCAAGAATATACTCTTTTCTTTGACTAAGCAGGTCAATGTCTTGTGACTCTGCGCCTTGCCCTCCGGTACTCAATTTTTCAATACCCTCATCCAGAACAGCAAGCGCTTGTATCACATCATCCGTCTGTAAATAGGTATCTGCCAGTTTTATGTAGTCCTCATATGTTTCCGGTTCGAGGAGGGATTCATCCGATGTTTCGGAAATGGCATTCTCTGACGCATCTTGTTCATCCGGTATATTTTCCACGTCATTACTGCCGCAGGCTGTCAGGCTCATCGTGAGAATCACTGCTGTCATACTAACTGCGGTTATCTTTTTTATTTTCCTCATTTGTTCCCCTTTCTTCTCAATCTCTGCCAAAAGGCAATTAGGGCGCAATTTTCAAACTCTGCCAGTCGATGTAGCTGTCCGGTATCCATATTATTTTATCCGCAATATCATAATATTCCCCTTCACTGATATCACGATAATCAAAGCTAATGTTATCTCTTGCGCAATATGTTTTGATTTCCATACCATCCTCATTATGATCCTGATGCTCTTCCAGTGTTATGAATTTCTGCCCATTTTTGTTCAAAAAATTTTCACCCAAAAAATAGTAGCTCCGTATATAATATCCGGCACCGCCGCCCGCACAACAGATTCCGATTTTTTCTCCATACCTTACCAGATGAACCCCCAAAATTCCTCCGGCAGCCTCCTGAATGACCCTTAACGTGCCATAGACACATTGTATCACATACAGCTTACCCTCGCTGCAGCGAATAACCAATTCATCTATCCCATCGCCTGTCATGTCCATAAATGCGTAATATGGATCAAACGCGAAGAGCGGATTATTTGAATCAAAATCTACCAAGTTCGTAATCGTATACGCAACAATCCTGTCATCTCTGACATAATCCATATTGCTATAGAAATGTACTTTTTCTTGTCCTTCCAGAAACTGCATAAAAATATCTCTCTGCCTGTCGTTAAGCTCTTCCGCTGTCATATCAGCATCTGCAAAGTCCGACGCTTCTGCGTTGATATCACCTATGTACCGATAGGTATATTCAACTTCCTTTTTGAATTTTAAAATATCGCCTTCATACGCGGCCTGCATAGTAATACTGCCAAAATCATCATATTCGGTTTCATAATGCCGCAGCAAATTCCCATCCCCGTCATTCTGATTTTCGCTTATGATATTTCCGTCTGTATCATATTCAGTTTCTATATAAGTAAGGATATTTCCGTCTGCGTCATATCCTGTATATCTGGCTTCCGAACGTTTTTTATCATATTCGGTAGCCGCCCAATAGTAATCATCCCCATACTGCTCATCAGAAAGGAAGAACATTTCAATAAATTCGTGTTCGAATTCATCATATATCCGTTCCCACGCATGGGCGTTATTTCCCTCTTCGTTTTCTGTTATTTCATAATATCTCGTTCGTATCCCATAATCGTCATATTCGCTTTCTCTTTTATAATGAAAAATAACATTTCCTTCCCCATCGTTAGTAACCGTCTCATACCGCGTCTCTCTTCCCTTTTTATCATATTCATATGTCCAATTACGTCGTTCCTTTAATTCTCCATCCTCAAAACTCAAACTCTCGAATGCTATTTCGGCTCCGCTGTCATTATATTCACTTTCCTGTATACTGTTTATATTGCCTTCACTGTCATACTCTGTATGTTTTATCTCATTCCCATTCTCATCATATTCACTCTCCCATGAATAATCAACGCTTTTTACTCCATCATAGTGTACATATTTCACCGCATTTCCATTCTCATCATATTCGTGTTCCCCCTTCTCAACAGTATTTCCTGCCGCATCATATCTCACATATTTGATTTCATGTCCGCTTTCATCGTATTCCATGAGAATTTTAGATGTAATCTTTCCATCAGCATCATAATGTTCACGCTTTATTTCATTCCCCCGATTATCATATTCTGTTTGCGTCTCACTTTTCAAAGAGCCGTCTTTTTCATATTGGGTAAACTTTATCTCTCTGTTATCCGCATCATACGCATATGTATTCCGACTCTGAACTTTTCCGTTCTCATCATAGCGTACATGTTCCGTTTCGTTTCCGTTTTCGTCATAGAAGTGCTCCCAGTTGCAACTTTCACTGATGTTCCCATCACTGTCATACTGTGTATTATAGCCGCTAATCTGATTGCCGACCGTATCATACTCATACTCTGCAACCCAGCTAAGTTTCCCTCCAGCCCTATATTTTATATCCTTTATCTCATTCCCGTTCCTGTCTCGTTCTTTCACTTCTTCATACGATATGTTTCCATCAGCATCATAATGAGATTCTGTTATTTTTGTTTGAATTGCCACAACGTTTGCGAGAAGATATTCTTTTCTTTGACTAAGCAGTTCAACCGCTTGCTTATCTTCTCCCTGCTCTCCGGCACCTAGTTTTTCAATTCCTTCATCCAGTACGGCAAGCGCCTGTATCACATCATCTGTCTGCAAGTAGGTATCTGACAGTTTGATGTAATCCTCGTATGTTTCGGG
>CAMWMM010000381.1 GCA_947175285.1 uncultured Lachnospiraceae bacterium | reverse complement strand
TTATTTATCTGACAGGATAATGGCTTACTATAATCATTAAAAACCGCTTTATGTAATCTTTCGGATTCCGATATATGCAGGCTGTTCCAGAAAACCTGACGTCCTGCTGCCACAGTTATTTCTGTCTTTGGATTTTGTTCCAGCAAATCCTTTATTATTTGATTGGCGTCTTTTAAGTCTATTGTACAGCTATAAATTTGCTTTCCGCGCTGGTGAATCAGTGTTCCATCTGTTGTAATTTCATAATCCGGACGAATTTCTTCTATGTAACGTTCTGCGCCTATCCAATAACGGGCGGTGGCAATCACAACGAGAATTCCGCAATCCTGACATTTTTTCAAAATTCGCTTTGTATATTCTGATACGCTGCCGTCAGACCGAAGCAGCGTATGGTCAAGGTCTGTTAAAATCATTTTAGTATTCATAATGTAATGCCCTCGCACACCTTCGCTCTTTCCATTTTTTTCACAGGTCAAACTCTCGGAACAGTTGTTCCTGATACGCCGTATCCTGAGTGGCACGCTTTAAGTCAGTGATACGATTTTGCTCTAACAAGAGACAATTAAGTTGATTGATACGTTCTGTTCCCTGCTGTATTCCAATCTCCGTTCCACGCTGTAATCCAATCTCTATTCCCTCATTCTTAAGAGAGCGTTCATACTTATCCTTATCAAACTCTTCTAACAGCATCCCTAATACCTCCGCTCGATATTTTTTCAGGAAACTTGATAAAATGCCATGACCTATACAGTAGTTTATTGCTGCATTAAGTGCATCCTGCATCTTTTGTCCCTCTGCAATATAGTTTCTTGTAAGACCTACAAATTCTGCATATTCTTCCAAAGCACGACACTTTCCCATCAGTTCCCTGTTATGTCCATAATTGATATTAAGCATCCGAACTTTCAGCTCTACGCCAAACTCTTTTTCCTTATTCTCAAAAGCATCCGATAATCTTAATATCTGTTCTTCCGGCGCTTCCTTTTCCCCGTTATAGAACACAATACATTGCGGCGTTGGCAGACAAATCTGTTTCGTGCCAAATATGCTTTCTTCCGCCTGCTCCACTACCTTCTGGTATTCCTCCGCAAGATAAATCAGAAACCGCACCGGCATATTCGGATTATAGGTGCTTTGATGCTCATATAAATTCAATGTTCCTGCAATGACAAATGCAAGGTCGTTCTTCATTACAACATAGACTGCACTCTCGATTGTTACTACCTGTAATTCTGATGCATCCTGATAATCTGTTCCATTCAGTGCATTATACAACTTGCTTTTTTTCTTCGCTGCATATCTTATCCTCCCATAGATGGGCAGGACTCTGTATACAGCTTTTGTTTCATACATATGCCGTCACAGTTCCTGCCATATTTAATTATTTACATAGAAATCTGACAGAAACTGTCCGAATGTGCGAAATGCACACTATTTAGAATTTCTTTGATGGTTTTATCATACATAATATCACATGACTTGTCAATCTATTTTAGATTGCTTCGTCTCTAAGATTTATAAATAGGCAGATATGTGATATACTTGTATCTATGAACACAATACTAATTATAGAAGATGATAAGTCTCTCGCAGACGGGCTTGTGCGCGCCCTTTCATCGAAACAATACCATGCAGAAAGCTGCCATAATCTGCGCACGGCAAGAAACAAACTGACTAAGAGCAGTTATGCCCTGATTCTTTTAGACATTAATCTGCCTGACGGAAACGGTTTTGACTTTCTTGCGGAAATAAAAAACACATACCATATTCCTGTTATCATGCTTACCGCAAACGATTTAGAAAGTGACATTGTATCGGCGTTAGAACAAGGGGCAGATGATTATATCACCAAACCTTTCAGCCTGGCTATTTTACGCGCAAGAGTACAGGCAAGAATCCGCAAAACACCGGATAACGCTGACAGCAGCAATGTTGGTACAAAATCATGTTATGCCTTTGATAACTATCTGTTTGACTTTGACAAAATGGAATTTTCCCATGCGGATACTCCGATAGAATTAAGTAAAACGGAACAGAAGCTGTTACGTATCTTAGTGGAAAATGCCGGTCTTACACTCTCCCGCAGCCGTCTCATTGACTATATCTGGACAGACAGGACGGAATATGTGGATGAGAATGCCCTCTCTGTTACGATAAACCGCTTAAGGAATAAACTTTCCGCACAGGACTATATCAAAACCGTTTACGGTATTGGCTATCTATGGAAGGCATAAAACTAACTGCTATGAGGGGGAAAACATATTGTATAACTTTCTGAATATGACGGAAAATAGAATCATATTTATCATAGCCGTTATCTGTGCAATCGTTTCCGTCAGTCTGATGCTGCGGGAACATTTTCGGACAAAACGAATCATCAAAAGTATAGAACAGATGCTGGATAAAGCGGTTGCCGGCACTTTTACAACGGAAAAAATTGATGAATCCCTGCTTTCTTCTCTGGAATTTAAATTCAGCCATTATTTAGGCGCGGCGGAAACTTCCGCCAAAAACATTGCACTGGAGAGAGATAACATTAAAACACTGATTTCGGACATTTCCCACCAGACGAAAACACCGATTGCCTCCTGTCTGCTTTACTGCGAACTGTTACAAGAGCAGCAGTTAGATGAGGTAAGCGCCGAATATGTTACCGCTCTGAATGCGGGGGTGCAGAAACTTAATTTTCTGATTGCATCTTTAATCAAAATGTCCCGACTGGAAACCGGCATCCTGACACTGTACCCTGCATGCAGGGATGTCATGGAACTGATTACACACGCCTCCGAACAGTATACGCCAAAAGCTTGTGCAAAAGGACTCTCTTTCTCCGTTCTCCCTGTGGAATCAGATGCGCCGCTAAAGGCTCTCTTTGATGAAAAATGGACATTGGAAGCGCTTGGCAATATCATTGATAATGCCATTAAATACACAAATGCCGGCGGTATTACCATCAGGATGAAAGTTTATGAACTATTCGTATGTATTGAAATCGCCGATACGGGAATCGGAATTGCCGAAAAAGAACAGGCACAGATTTTTTCCCGTTTCTACCGCTCCGAAAATACTGCCGATACAGAAGGTGTCGGCATCGGTTTATATCTTGCCAGAGAAATCATTACAAATGAAGGCGGTTATATCAAACTGGCTTCCAGCCTCGGAAACGGCTCTGTTTTCTCAGTCTATCTGCCGACTAAGGCTTCTTAAATCTTTCAAAACTGTAAGAATCTTTTTTGCCATGGAAAGAATGTGGAAAGAATTGAATGATAAAATAGCAAAAAAGAAAGGAGTATGACATGGCTATTTTATCTACAAGCAATCTGAAAAAAATATACGGAAACGGCGACAATGAAGTCCACGCATTAGACGGCGTCGATATCACTGTTAATCAAGGTGAGTTTCTTGCAATTGTCGGCACAAGCGGCAGCGGAAAATCCACGCTTCTTCATATGTTGGGAGGACTGGACCGCCCGACAGACGGCAAAGTTATGATAGACGGTAAAGATATCTTCTCTTTAACGGATGAAGCTCTGACTATCTTCCGCAGACGCAAAATCGGATTCGTTTTTCAAAACTATAATCTTGTACCGGTCTTAAATGTTTACGAAAATATCGTACTTCCCATACAGCTTGACGGCGGAACCATTGATAAAGCCTATATTAATTCCATTATAGAAACACTGGGACTACGGGGAAAGCTGCAAAATCTTCCGAACAACTTATCGGGCGGTCAGCAGCAGCGTGTTGCCATCGCACGGGCGCTTGCTGCCAAGCCTGCCATTATTCTTGCTGACGAACCGACCGGAAATCTCGACAGCAAAACATCACAGGATGTTCTGGGACTTCTTAAAATCACAAGTAATAAATTCTCCCAGACCATAGTCATGATTACTCATAATGAAGAAATTGCACAGCTTGCCGACCGCATCATACGAATCGAGGATGGGCAAATTGTAAACAGCCGCTCCGTTACCGGACAAACGCAGGCTCAGTAGGAGGGATAGTATTATGAATATGAATGTTTCAAACAGGAAATGTATTCGCCATACCGCCTTTCAGCATATGAAATCGACAAAATCAAGAAATATCATTGCCATTATCGCTATTGCTTTAACAACAGTCCTGTTTACCGCACTGTTTACGATTATGATGTCCATTATTTACGGCACCGAGCAAAGCAGCTTCCGGCAAATCGGCGGCTATTCCCACGGCAGCTTCAAAAATATGACCAGGGAACAGTATGAAGAACTGCGCGAGGATTCTCTGATATCGGAATGGGGCGTCAGGCGCTTCCTTGGAATGCCCATAGAGGCGCCCCTCAACAAGTCTCATGTGGAAATAAGCTGCATGGATGAAAATTATGCCAGATGGGCATTCTTAGAACCGGAAAACGGTCATTTACCGACAGAAGGAAAAAACGAAGCGGCAACCGATACTGCTGTTCTCTCCCTGCTTGGCGTTAAACCGGAAATCGGTGCAAAATTTACACTCTCTTTTCCGGTGGACGGTAAAGTAACAACACAGGAATTTACTCTCTGCGGCTATTGGGAATTTGATGAAGTCAGTCCCGCGCACCATATTCTTCTTTCCGAAAGCTGCGTGGATGAAATATTGACGGAACTTAACACACAATGTCTGGACGGCATAACAGGGCTGTATACATTGAATGTTATGCTTAAAAATTCTTCTAACATAGAGGATTCTCTTCTGACTATTTTAGAACGCCATGGTTATCAGGGGAATGAGTCTGCAAAAGAGGATAATTACATTGATATCGGCGTCAACTGGGGATACTTGAGTTCCAGAGTTAATAATTCCATGGACTTTGGAACCATTCTCTCCATTGCCTCGATACTTTTATTGATTATTTTTACGGGCTATCTGATTATTTATAATATATTCCAGATTTCCGTCTCGGGCGATATCCGTTTCTATGGGCTGCTCAAAACGATAGGCACAACAGTAAGACAGCTAAAACATATGATTTTGATACAGGCACTAAGCTTATCCGTAATAGGGATTCC
>CAMWMM010000380.1 GCA_947175285.1 uncultured Lachnospiraceae bacterium | reverse complement strand
GGCAGGATCGAACTGCTGCAGCAACAGGTGGCAAAGCTCAAGCAGGAAAATGAACAGCTGCAAAAGGAGAACCAGAAACTGAAGAAGGCGCTGAGTAAGCAGGATAAGAACATAATAAGAAATCTATAATCTGAAAAACGTACATAGGACCGGCGGGAAAATCTCTGGCGGTTCTTTGCAGTTATAACCTTTCTGCTTATACGGGAAAACTTTTTGAGACTTCCACTTTATGGTGGGAGTTTTATAATGAGAGAAGAAGGTTTCTACAATTCTCATGCCTTTGGGGTATATGGGATTATGCAACATAAGTATTTGTGAAAGAGGAGGGCAGGTAGTAGAATAAAAATAGAAAAATGGCGAAAAAGCTATACAAAAGCCAGATAAAAAGAAACACAATACACACTTTTGTATAGCGTTAAAGCCAGTGTTTACAAGGGATTGCAGAGGCGGGCTACATTTTATTTTCCCATATGGTGGGGAGATATGCCGATGCCGGTATATACATTTCTGGAGGGGCATGACTTTTCAGGAAAAACAATTATTCCATTTTGTACCCATGAGGGAAGCGGTTTATCAGGAACTGAAAAAAGTATAGAAAATGTCTGTGCTGATTCCGAAATATTGAACGGTCTTTCCGTAAGAGGGGAAGATGCCCAAAATTCACAGGATAAAGCAAAGGAAACAGTAAAAGAATTTTTAGACAGTTTATCATATTGATAAAAGAAAGGATGCGGTATCGATGAAAAAAGTTATGATTTTAACAGGAGCAGGCCAGATTGGAATGGCGATTGCAAGACGCATGGGATATGGAAAAAAGATTGTCATGGGTGATAAGAACTTTGAAAATGCGAAAGCGATTGCAGAAATTATGAATAATGCAGGGTTTGATGTAGAGCCTGTGGAAATGGATTTATCGTCACGGGAATCCATTTTGAAAATGATAGATAAAGCTTTAAGTTATGGAGAGATTAAAATGCTTGTCAATGCAGCGGGGGTATCGCCAAGTCAGGCGCCTGTTGAAGCGATATTAAAGGTGGACTTATATGGAACCGCGGTGTTATTAGAGGAAGTCGGAAAAGTGATTGCAGAAGGTGGTGTCGGAGTTACAATTTCAAGCCAGTCAGGACATCGGATGAAGCAGCTTACGCCGGAGGAGGATGAGCAGCTTGCCATAACACCGACAGAAGAATTGTTAAATCTTGAAATTTTACAGCCGGAGAATATAACGGACACACTTCATGCTTATCAAATGGCGAAACGCTGTAATGAAAAGCGTGTCATGGCAGAATCCGTAAAATGGGGAGAAAGAGGAGCAAGACTTAATTCCATTTCTCCGGGAATTATTGTGACGACGCTTGCAATTGACGAATTTAACGGTCCTCGTGGGGATTTCTATAAAAATATGTTTGCAAAATGCCCTGCAGGCAGACCGGGTACAGCGGATGAGGTTGCAAACGTGGCAGAACTTCTGATGAGTCCGGCCGGGGCTTTTATCACCGGGGCAGATTTTCTGATTGATGGCGGCGCAACGGCAAGTTATTTTTACGGCGCACTGAAACCGTGAAAAAGACGAAAAGATTTGTCGCTTTAAGGCGATTCTTCTGAAGGGCAGGTTGAGAAAGGAGAAGGGTCATTATGGAACAGGATTTTGTAAAGAACAGTAAAAAATTTGGCTTTGGCTGTATGCGTCTGCCGATGCAGGACGGAAATATTGATTTTGACGAATGTAACCGCATGGTGGATGCTTTCATGGAAGCGGGATTTACTTATTTTGATACGGCAAAAGGGTATCTTGGAGGATTGAGTGAAGTCGCTGTCAGGGAGTGTGTAGTAAAGCGCTATCCGAGGGAAAAGTATACCCTGACCGACAAGCTGACAATGAATTTTTTTGAAAAAGAATCAGATATCAGAAAAGTATTTCAAGAACAGCTTGAAACCTGTGGGGTATCTTATTTTGATTATTATCTGATGCACGCACAGGGGAAAGTAAATTATGACAAATATAAAAAGTGTCATGCGTATGAAGTGGCGCAGGAATTAAAGGCAGAGGGGAAAATCAGACATGTTGGTTTGTCATTCCATGATAATGCGGAGTATCTGGACATGATTCTGACAGAATATCCGGAAGTGGAGTTAGTACAGATACAGCTAAACTATGTGGACTATGATGATCCCGGAGTACAGAGTAGAAAATGTCTTGAAGTTTGCGAAAAGCACAACAAGCCTGTTGTGGTTATGGAGCCTGTCAAGGGCGGAAGCCTTGTAAATCTGCCGATTGAGGCAGACAAAATTTTAAAAGGTCTGAACGGCGGAAGTAATGCAAATTACGCACTCCGTTTTGCCGCAAGCTGTAAACAGGTGTTTATGGTGCTTTCGGGTATGAGCAGTTTAGAACAGATGCGGGATAATATCAGTGCCATGAAAGATTTTCAGCCGCTGAATGAAACGGAGTGTGCCGCCATAGAAAAGGTATGTAAAATTTTTAAGGCGCAGAATCTGATTCCATGTACTGCCTGCCGATATTGTACAGATGGCTGCCCGAAAAAGATACTGATACCGGATTTGTTTGCGGACATGAACGCCAAGAAACAATATCAGGATTGGAATAGTGATTACTATTATAATCAGGTACATACGCAGGGACATGGCAAGGCAAGCGATTGTATCAAGTGTGGAAAATGTGAAAAAGCCTGTCCGCAGCATTTAGAGATTAGAAAGCTTTTAGGTCAGGTTGCGGACGTTTTTGAAAAATAGAGTATCTAAGTATGGTAGATGATACATAGCCTATAAATGAGCGGGTTAACAGATGGCAGGGATTACTTGAGTCTCTGCCTTTTCTGTCGGGATAGAAATTTCGATAGAGAAAAATTGACAAAATAGATTTCGAGGAATATAATAGCAAGCTAATAATATTGAGATATATTAAGATGGAAATGGGTGGAAAAGATGGCGGCAACAAAAGATATGACAACAGGTAATCCGACCAGACTGCTGTTTGGTTTTTCGCTGCCCCTGATGCTGGGGAATGTTTTTCAGCAGTTTTATACGATTGTGGACACAATCATTGTGGGGCAGGGAGTGGGAATGCATGCATTGGCATCCATTGGAGCTGCTGACTGGCTGAACTGGCTGTTTTTGTGGATGGCGGCGGGCATGACACAGGGATTTTCGATTCTCTTTGCGCAGTATTATGGAGGAAAGGATGATAAGTCATTACATAAATCCATTGGAAATGCAGTCATCCTCACCATTGGGACGGCAGTGGCACTGACTGTGACGGGAGAGCTTGCGGCGTCGCCGATGCTGGCACTTTTGAAAACGCCGGAAGATATCGTTGCAGGTTCTCTGACATATCTGCGGGTTATGATAGGCGGTCTTACGGTCATCATGTTTTATAATCTGGAAGCATCTCTTTTAAGGGCGTTGGGGTATTGCCGGTGCGGCTGCGGCAACGCTGATTGCACAGGGGATTTCCTGCATTTATTGTTTTATCATTCTGCGAAGAATTTCTTTTTTGAAGTTAAAGCGTCATGATTTTGCAATGGATATCAGTCTGGACAAAAAGCTTTTAAGGCTGGGGACGCCCGTCATGTTTCAGGATGCAATCATCGGCATTTGGCGGAATGGTGCTTCAGTCAGTTATCAATGGGTTCGGTGTATTGTTTGTAGCGGGATTTACGGCAACAAATAAATTGTATGGTATTTTAGAGACAGCGGCTATTTCATACGGGTATGCAATTTCCACCTTTGTTGCCCAGAATAAAGGAGCGGGAAACGATAAGCGGATTAAAGAGGGTATGAGGAAAGGGATTGTGATGGCGTTTGCCACCTCAGTGTTGATTTCTGTTCTTATGTTTTTAAGGGGAAAAAATATTCTGTCTTTGTTCATTTCAGCAGAAGAAGTACAGGCGGAACAGGTGCTGCAGATTGCCCACCACTATTTGATGGTCATGAGTACTTTCCTAATCATATTATATGCCCTGCATACATATCGAAGTGCATTGCAGGGGATGGGAGATACCGTCATACCCATGGTGTCCGGAATGGTGGAGCTTGTCATGAGGGTATCTGCTGCCATATTTTTACCGCAATTCATAGGGCAGGAAGGGATATTTTATGCGGAGATTCTGGCATGGTCGGGAGCCTGCGTGCTGTTGGTAACAGTGTATTATAAAAGGATTACATAATAGAGAATTGCTTTCCACGGTCTGTTTTCCATGTTTTAAAGGAAGTGCCGACACTTCGGAACAGAATGAGAGCAGACAGCAAGGCATGACTAAGCAGAGTGAGGAAGAATTGTGATTATGGAAGGAATAGTTGGATCAGTTTGTTGTATTTTATGTGCATTTCCTTTGTTTGTAATGGGGCATTACAATAAAAATAGTAGAGAACCTCTTACTTTTTGGGCAGGGGATAAGAGTTTAAAAGAAAAGGTGAAAGATATTCAAGGATATAATAATGAAATATCAAAGTTATATATAAAATGTGCCTTGGTATTTGTGGCAACAGGGATACTTTGTTTGATATTTTTTTGGTTCGGAATTATTTGTGTTTTACTTGAAAGTACATTGGGAATATATATTGTATGGAGGAAATACAAAAATATTCTTTTAAGACATTCATGAATTGGGGTACACCAGAGGACGTTTGATTTCAATAAATATACAAATGGGTAGTGAAGTTTAAGTCCCGTTTTACAAGGAAGGATATATTTTTTGAAAATCTGAAAACTTTTACCTAAGACATGACAATATATAAGTGTAAGAGTAAATATTTGCAAGTAGACTTAGAAGAAACAGGAGGCAGCAGGATACATGGATATGGACACTATAGGCGTAATTGCGGTTTTGTTGCTTGTGGTAAGCAGTGTTGCTTTGATTGCTAAAAAGAAAAAGAAAAAAGATGGAGATGAGAAAGAATAAATTGACGGGTATAAAAAGCAGATGCAGAGACAAAAAAGAAGATGGGCATTGCCATTCGGTTCAGAAGTGGCAATGCCTGTTTTTGTAATTTAGTTTGCTGTAAAGGTGTAC
>CAMWMM010000379.1 GCA_947175285.1 uncultured Lachnospiraceae bacterium | reverse complement strand
TCTCAGCTTCTTCAATAGAAGAGATGCCGTAATTTTTTAATACGGAATTGATTTTATCAATTCTTCTTTCATATGATTCAAATAAAGCCATCTTATCTTATCCTCCTTCTTATTCGCATCTGGGGTCGATAATCTTAACAGCATCGTCAACACGGCCATACTGTCCACATGCTTTTTCATATGCAGTGTTCGGGTCATCGCCTTTTTTGATGAAGTCTGTCATCTTACCAAGACTTACGAATTTGTAACCAATGATTTCATCATTTGCATCCAGTGCAATACCTGTTACATAACCTTCCGCCATTTCAAGGTAACGAGGACCTTTCTTTAATGTACCATACATAGTACCAACCTGGCTTCTTAAACCTTTTCCTAAATCCTCAAGACCTGCGCCTACCGGAAGTCCCTCTTCGGAGAATGCAGACTGTGTACGTCCGTAAACAATCTGTAAGAACAGCTCTCTCATAGCTGTATTGATAGCGTCGCATACAAGGTCAGTATTAAGTGCTTCCATAACTGTCAGACCCGGTAAAATTTCAGATGCCATAGCAGCCGAATGTGTCATACCGGAACAGCCGATTGTCTCAACGAGCGCTTCCTGGATAATACCCTCTTTGACATTCAGAGTCAGTTTGCAGGCACCCTGCTGAGGAGCACACCAGCCTACACCGTGTGTCAAACCGGAAATATCTTTTACTTCTTTTGCCTGAACCCATTTTGCTTCTTCAGGGATTGGAGCACAGCCATGATGTACGCCCTGTGCTACAGTACACATTTCTTCAACTTCTTTTGAATAAATCATGTGATAACTCCTTTCGATTATGTAATAATATTTGTTAACAGATTATACACATAATCTGTCATAACCGCTGTTTTTATTTTCGCACATTACAGGAAAAAAATCAACTCTTATGATAGAATCATACGGTCATTTGCAAATTCTCCGCCGCTGACTTCTTCAAATTTGGCTAATAAGTCGGAAACTTTCAGCTTTTTCTTCTCTTCGCCGCTCACATCATAAATAATATTTCCCTCATGCATCATAATCAATCTGTTGCCGTGTGCAATGGCATCTTTCATGTTATGTGTCACCATCATTGCCGTTAAATGATGGTCTTCAATAATCTTATCGGAAAGAGCAAGCACTTTTGCCGCTGTCTTGGGGTCCAGCGCCGCCGTATGTTCGTCTAAAAGCAAGAGTTTCGGTTTCTGTAAAGATGCCATCAAAAGCGTGACCGCCTGCCTTTGTCCGCCGGAAAGAAGCCCCACTTTCGTCGTAAGTCTGTCTTCGAGCCCTAAATCAAGCTCCATTAACTGCTCTTTGAATTTTTCTCTTTCGCTTTTGGTAACGCCCCACTTCAAAGTACGCGGTTTACCGCGCCGCATGGCAATCGCCATATTTTCATCAATGGACATCGTTGCCGCCGTCCCCGTCATCGGATCCTGAAAAACACGCCCAAGGAAACTTGCGCGTTTATGTTCCGGAAGAGACGTCACATCTTTCCCGTCAATGATAATAGCGCCTTAATCAATTCCCCATACACCGGCAATCGCATTAAGCATCGTAGATTTCCCAGCGCCGTTTCCGCCGATAATTGTCACAAAATCACCGTCGTTTAAGTTCAAATTCACACCTTGTAATGCCACTTTTTCATTGATAGTTCCCGGATTAAATGTTTTATGGATATTTTTTAATTCCAATGCATATGCCATTACGCAGTCCTCCTTTTCTTACCATATTTTTCTTTTAAATAAGGTATTGCAAGGAAGATGGCAACAATGATTGCCGAAAACAGTTTCAGGTTATCCGAAGATACGATTTTCAGCCAGATAACAAATGCCGTTACCGTATAATAAATCACCATACCGCCAATCACTGCCATCATCGTATAAGCAAAAGTATAACGCTTTCCTGTATAGAGTTTTGCAAATACGACTTCTCCGATGATGACTGCCGCCAGACCATATACAATCGCACCACGTCCCATATTGACATCTGCCGCGCCCTGATACTGTGCATATAAGCCTCCGCATAATCCTACCAATCCGTTAGAAATCATAAGGGCAAGTACCGTATGGAAATCCGTATTGATGCCTTGTGCTTTTGCCATACTCTTATTACAGCCGGTAGCACGAATCGCAGAGCCCTGTTCTGTTCCGAAATAACAGTATAAAATTATAACCAAAAGCAGGCACCCAAGAATCAGACCGCCAAAAAACTTAAAGACCGTCAAAGAATCTCCGGAAATGTAACGCAAAGATGCCACTAACGGATAATTGTCCACGTTGATTGCCTGATTGGATTTTCCCATAATGTCCAAATTTATGGAATACAGGGAAATCTGGGTCAGAATACTCGATAAAATCCCCGGAATGCCAAGCTGTGTATGTAAAATACCGGTTACGAACCCTGCCGCCATACCGGCTGCAAAAGCTGCAACAAGCGCGATTGCCGGATGAATGTCCAGCCGAATCAGCATAACTGCTACCGCACCTCCTGTAGCAAGGGAACCGTCTACTGTCAAATCCGCAAAATCCAACAGTCTAAACGTTATGTAAACCCCGAGTGCCATAACCCCCCAGATAAGCCCCTGTGCAACTGAGCCCGGCAATGCCCGCAAAAGCGACATTGGCGATAAAGAAAATGATAATAAAATCATGAAAAACCTCCTTAATATACAAGAAGAATCGCAAAGCGATTCCTCTTATTCGCCGATTGCCGTATAATCATCCGGAACGGTAACATTCAATTTCTCACAGATTTCCTTGTTGTACTCTTTTTTCACCTGCGGAGCATATTCAATGTTCATTGTGGAAATATCAGCTCCGTTAACAAGAATTTCATAAGCCATTTCACCTGCTTTATGTCCGATATCATAGTAACTGATGGACAATGTTGCAACACCGCATCCTGAACAAATACCCTCTTCACCTGCAATAACAGGAACACCCGCCGGTAAGCAGATATTGTTGACAGCCTCTGTGTTATTTGCAAGTGTGTTATCTGTCGGAATGTAGAGAACGTCACAGTTCTGACATGCGCCTGTTACAACTGCCTGAATTTCACTGGAATCAGCAATTGTATACTCTTCATAAGAAATACCGTCCTCGTCCAGGCTTTCTTCAAAAACATGTGCCTGATATGCGGAATTCGCTTCTGCGGAACAATACAGAATACCTACTTTTTTTGCATCCGGGAAAAGCTCTACCAACATATTTTCCTGCTCTTCTAACGGCGCCAAATCGGAAGTTCCCGATACATTAGTTCCTGAAGAACCGCTCCAGCTTGCAGCGTCGAGCGCTGTCGCATAATCTGTAATAGAAGTTCCAAGAATCGGAATTGAATTTGTTGCAGCAGTTGCCGCCTGTAAAGATGCCGTAGCATTTGCAAGAATCAAATCTACATCATCTGCTACAAACTGTGTACAGATAGTAGCGCAGTTTGCCTGCTCTCCCTGTGCATTCTGATAATCAAATGTTACGTTGCCTTCTCCAAGCAGTTCCACAAGAGCGTCCTGGAATCCCTGCGTAGCCGCACCAAGCGCGTCATGCTCCAATAACTGACAAATACCAATATGGTAAACCTTTACGGATGCAGCCGTATCACCTGACGCAGCACTTTCTGTCTGGGCAGTTCCTGACTCACCTGCATCTTTTGTCGAATTTGCTGCTTCGGAACCACAGCCCGCTAGCAGTCCTGCCGTCATTGTGGCTGCCATAAATAATGCTAATACTTTCTTTTTCATAATAATTCTCCTTTATTTTCAAAAAATTTTTATCCAATAAAATATTCAGAGATATCAATGGAGTTGACAAGACCAAGCGCATTTTCCTCTTTACATTCCAGCCAGCTCGCACTGCTTCTGCACCAACAACGCAGAGAATAATTGAACATTTCCATCGTACATCTGTCATGAGGGTCTTTTCTGTTCATCTGGTTAAAAATACAGTCCTCACACGGCGTGTCCCTATGCTGGATTGCTTTATAACAGACATCTCCGATTTTTACATCCGGAGCCTGCATCAGAACTTTCTTATTCACAAACCCAATCTCATATGTATCCACATTAATAATGTAGGAATAATTGTCCAAATTATCCAACATTTCTATCTGCGTCGCAAAATCCTGCAGACGATCCATCAGACCAATCTGTAATACATGTGCTTCCAAAATTCTGAATAAGGAGCGAAGCTCCTCCATAACGCCATTCTCCAGTTCAAGCTGCACATCTTCATGATTCTCAAAAATAATTGCTCCCTGAAATTCTCCCTTGGAAGTAATCGGATAATACAAAAGGCTCTTAATACCCTCTGACTGGAAAAAGTAACGCAGTTCATCTACTACCAAATCATATTCATGGATAATACTACAGCTTTTAAATGAATCATACAATACTTCATACACTACACGGCGCAAAGCGTAGTGTTCCTGACTCTCCAATCCTGTCTCATAGCCATGCACGGAAAAGCTTACCTGTTTGGATAAAGGCAGACTGCCTTTCTCATTTCCGCATATACATGCTGAGTGAAATTTATAGTGTACCGTAAGCAATTCAATAACGGACTGCAATGCCGACTCTACCATCTTGTCTTCAAAAAGAATCCGCATAACCATATCTTCCGTATCCCAGTCAAGTTCCATTCCCTTTTCCGGATCATAAGCTATATTATTATGCTTTCTGATAGCATGATACGCCATCGTAACAGCTGCATCATAAATACGATAACCATATTTCCCTCTTGCTTTTACTCTGGTTATTGCTCTGTCTGCTTTCTCTTTAAGTTCCTCAAACGTAACGCCATGATAAGGGAAAATTGCTGTACCGATACTGCATGTTACACGAATTTCATCATTGTTATATGGGAACGCATAATTTACTTTTTCCACAATTTCGGAAGCCAGTTTGTCCGCATCGGATGGATTATGAATACCTTTCATGTATACAACAAACCGGTCAATATCGAGTCTTCCTACAACATCGCTTCCCTTTACAATTTCGCTTAAGTAAATTCCTGTTTCAGCCAGGATATTATTACATTGCGACTCT
>CAMWMM010000378.1 GCA_947175285.1 uncultured Lachnospiraceae bacterium | reverse complement strand
ACATTATACATAAGCTTTGTTTAATAGCCAATACTTATGCATTATTAATTTGTATAGTTGAAACATATGCAAATACTATGATATATTAAAAATAGCAGAATAAAGTGAACCGTGAAAGGTGTGAGAATATGGAATTGCGTGTACTTCAATATTTTCTTGCGGTAGCAAGAGAGCAAAGCATTATAAGGGCAGCGGAATCGCTGCATCTTTCCCAGCCCACTCTTTCTACCCAGATAAAAGCGCTGGAAGAAGAATTAGGAAAACAGCTTTTAATCCGCGGAACAAAAGGTTCCAGAAAAGTTACTCTTACGGAAGAGGGAATGATTCTGAGAAAAAGAGCGGAGGAAATTTTGAATTTAGTGCAGAAAACCGAACGGGAAATTTCCCTTTCCGACCAAATCATTGTCGGTGATGTTTATATTGGAACAGGTGAAACCGATGCCATTCGCATTATGGCAAAAGCTGCGCGGGAACTTTATAAAGCATATCCCGGCATTCATTATCATATTGCCAGCGGAAATTCCGAATTTGTGCTGGAGCAGTTAGACAAAGGACTGATTGATTTTGGAATGGTATTTGGTCCCGTAGACCATACCAAGTACAATTCAATACCATTGCCTTATAAAGATACTTGGGGCGTACTGATGCGGAAGGATTCTCCATTGGCTGCGAAAAAAGAGATTGCACCGGAAGATTTGTGGGATAAGCCGCTGATTATTTCAAGGCAGGAGGCTGATAAGGGAACTTTGCCTTCTTGGATAAAACGTGAGATTTCCGAAATAGAAATTATCGCTACCTATAACTTGCTTTTCAATGCCTCACTAATGGTAGAGGAAGGATTAGGCTATGCAATCGGATTTGATAAAATCATCAACACTTCCGGCAGCAGTATTCTATGCTTTCGCCCGCTTTCTCCACAAAGAGAAGCAGGCATGAGTATTATATGGAAAAGGTATCAGATATTTTCCAAGGCTTCGGAAAAGTTCATGGAAAAAATAAAAGAACTCTCCGCAATAAGTAATTAGTGCGGAAGATAAGCATTTTATGTTATAATATAATAACTGCAACTGTGGAAGAGTCGCAGCATTCTATATTATAAAAACAAGGGGGTAACAAGTGTATGGACAAAAGCAAAGAAATCAGGAAACTATGTGAGGAAAAGCAAATCCGTATGATTGATTTTAAAATGACGGATATTGACGGACGCTGGCGTCACATTACAATTCCGGTGGAACGGTTTGGGGAGAATACGTTTACATATGGAATTGGTTTTGATGGTTCCAATTACGGGTATGCGCCGATTGAGAAAAGCGATATGGTGTTTTTACCGGATCCGGACACTGCTTATGTAGACCCGTTTGCGGAAGTGCCGACATTAACGATGTGCGGTAATGTATGTACTATTGGAAAGGGAGAAAATACACCCTTTGATCAATATCCCAAAAATGTCAGCTTAAAAGCGATGGAATATATGAAAGAGAGCGGCATTGCAGACCAGATGATAATCGGACCGGAATTTGAGTTTTATCTGTTTGACCGCACCCGTTTTGAAGTAACGCCAAAGCGCTGCGGGTACTGGGTGGATACCAGACAGGCTGATTGGAACTGCAATCTGGAAGTGCCGGGCAATAACGGTTATGAAGTACCCAGCAAAGGCGGATATCATGTAGCGGCGCCGCAGGATGTAGGATATGATTTGCGCAGCCGGATGTGTATGATGATGGAAGACTGGGGAATTAAAGTAAAATATCATCATCATGAAGTAGGCGGTCCGGGGCAGATGGAAATAGAAGTAGAACTTGCGGATATGCCTACGATGGCGGATAATACGATGATTACAAAATATATTATTAAAAATATGGCGGCGAGAGAGGGAAAGACGGCAACATTCCTGCCTAAACCCATTTATCAGGAAGCAGGAAGCGGTCTGCATGTGCATATGCTGCTCATGAAAGACGGGAAACCGTTATTCTATGATGAGAACGGCTATTCAGGGCTCAGCCGTACGGCACACTATTTCATCGGAGGATTGTTAAAACATATTGCATCTTTATGTGCATTTACCAATCCGTCCACGAACTCGTTCAAACGTCTGGTTCCCGGATATGAAGCGCCTGTTACAGTCGGTTATGCTACATCAAACCGCAGTGCGGTTATCCGAATTCCGGCGTATGCAAAATCTCCGGAGACGAAGAGATTTGAGTTGAGAAATCCCGATGCAACGGCAAATCCGTATTATGCGTATTCCGCAATTTTGATGGCGGGGCTTGACGGTATTGAGAAACAGATTGACCCTGCGGAAAACGGATGGGGACCTTACGACTTCAATTTATATACACTTTCCGAGGAGGAACAGAAAAAAATCAAAGGACTTCCGAAATCATTGGGCGAGGCGTTAGATGCACTGGAGGCAGATCATGATTATCTGACGAAGGGCGGCGTCTTCCCGCAGAGACTCATTGATATCTGGCTGGAGCGGAAACGTGCGGAATTAAAGAAAATGGAACAGATTCCGAATCCGGCAGAGTTTAAAATGTATTATGATTTATAAAAAGAATTTTCAGTATTAACTGTATGAGGTGGTACGTTTGAATCAGAAATTAAAAGAAAAAATATGGGAATCTCTTTCCGCGGTTTTGCCGATAACAGGAATTGTTATGCTGCTCAGCATTCTGTTAGTTCCGGTCAAATTAGGAACAATGTTTATGTTCATTACCGGGGCCATTATGCTGGTTATCGGCATGGGCTTTTTCCAGCTTGGAGCGGAAATAGCAATGACGCCTCTTGGAGAAGGTATCGGCGTGCAAATATCAAAAACAAGACAAATTGTGATGATTTGCCTGATTGGTTTTTCCATGGGAGCCATTATTACCATTTCCGAGCCTGATTTACAGGTGCTTGCAGGGCAGGTTCCCTCCATTCCGAATCAAATTTTGATTTTGACGGTGGCGGTCGGCGTTGGTATTTTTCTTGCACTGGCGATTGTGAGAATCTTGTTTCAGATTAATCTTTCCACAATATTGATTGTGCTCTATATTATTTTAATAGGGATTTCATTATTGATTGAAAAAGATTTTTTGGCTGTGGCATTTGATTCCGGCGGTGTGACGACGGGGCCTATGACGGTACCGTTTATTATGGCGATGGGTGTCGGCCTTGCATCGGTCAGAGGTGATAAAAACGCTTCGAGCGACAGCTTCGGTCTGGTAGCGCTTTCGAGTGTCGGTCCTGTTCTGGCAGTATTGCTTTTGGGATGTTTTTATCATCCGACGCAGGCTGCCTATACGGCTGCCGTAGTTGCGGATGTGGCGACAACACAGGACGTTGTATGGGAATTTCTGATTAGTGTACCGCCTTATATACGGGAAGTACTGGTTTCCCTGCTGCCGGTTGTTGCGGTATTTGTTATTTTCCAGTTACTCAGCCGCCGTTATTTAAAACGCCAGATAAAGCGTGTTCTGATGGGATTTATTTATACCTATATTGGTCTGGTGCTTTTCCTGTGCGGTGTTAATGTCGGTTTTGCGCCGGTAGGTTCTTCGCTTGGAAACGATATTGCTTCCGCAAGCTGGAAATGGCTGTTAGTGCCAATCGGTATGCTGATTGGCTACTATATTGTAAAAGCAGAGCCGGCAATACAAGTGTTAAACCATCAGGTTGAGGATGTATCAAACGGAGCGGTATCTGCAAAATCGATGAACAGATGCATGTCCATCGGCGTATCTGTCAGCGTTGGTCTGGCGATGCTGCGTGTCCTGACAGGACTGCCGATTTTCTGGATTATTATACCCGGTTATGTGGCTGCACTGCTTTTATCAAGGTTTGTTCCGAAAATGTTTGTCGGTATTGCTTTCGACTCCGGCGGTGTAGCGAGCGGTCCGATGACAACAACCTTTTTACTGCCGCTTTGTATGGGTGCGTGTGACGCTGTCGGCGGCAATGTAATGACAGATGCATTCGGAGTAGTAGCGTTAGTTGCGCTGACGCCGTTAATTGCTATTCAGATTATGGGAATGGTATATCAATATAAACTGAAGAAAGCGGACGAAGCGGCAATGCGCGTAGAAGTATTCCCGGATGGTGCGGATGAAATCTTTGAGTTTGAGGAGGATTAAGCAGATGACAGCGAATCGTAAAAAAGCGTCGTATCGAATATTATTTCTTATTGCTACGCCAAAGCTGGTAAAAAAAGCAGTAGATTTATTTAATCAGGAAGACGTGCCGATGCAATATCTTTTTCATGCTCAGGGAACAGCTTCGAGTGAAGTTATGGATATGCTCGGACTGGACGGAGTAGATAAAAATATACTGATGAGTATGATGCCCAAAGCGTTTGCAGGAGAGATGCTTTCCAAGCTGCAAAAAAAGCTGCATCTTGGCATGCCGAATACCGGGATTGCATTTACGCTTGTACTTTCCGGAGGCAGCGGACATATTGTTCAGTTAATTGATTCATTACAGCCGGAAGTCAACAGAACATTATTGGAAAGGAATGAAACAGGGATGGCAGGAAGCGAATATTATATGATTATGGCGATAGTAAATCAGGGATTCAGTGAAGAGGTCATGAATGCGGCAAGACCTGTCGGAGCTTCCGGCGGTACTGTTTTCCACAGCAGAAGAATCGGAAGCGCCGAAGCAATGAAATTCTGGAAAATCAGCGTACAGGAAGAACGGGAAGTGGTTATTATCCTTGCCACAAAAGACGATAAACAGGCAATCATGGAGGCAATCGGACAGCAGTGCGGTATGCAGAGTAAGGCACAGGGAATGGTTATGTCGCTGCCTGTTGATGGTGTGGTAGGACTGGATTAATATTTAATGAAGCATTCAGGAGGGACAAAATGTTAGTTCATTTTGTCCTTTTTTGTAAAAATAATCCTTTTTAGGAGGTGATTACATGCTGCACATTGCAATCTGTGATGATGAGAAATATATGTCTGATAAAATCAAGGTGATGGCATCAGATTTTTTTCATAAAAAAAATATGGAAATTGAAATATTACAGTTTTCAAGCGGAAAGAAATTGTTGGAATATGGACAGGCAATAGA
>CAMWMM010000377.1 GCA_947175285.1 uncultured Lachnospiraceae bacterium | reverse complement strand
GCATGAAGTTCTTTTATCTCAATCGGGTTGCTGCCCTGTAATATATACAGTTTGCTTATTTTCTCTTCAATATCTTTTTCCTCGTTATAAATCAAATCATCATTCTTAAATACGCCGGAACATACTTTAATCAGAGAATATTTGCCGATAAACGGGTCTACAATCGTCTTGAAAATATAAGCGGATTTCTGTTTGGAGAAATCAAAGTCTGCGGCAAAAATTTCATTTGTCTTTAAGTTAATGCCCGCTATCTCTCTGTTTTCCGGACTCGGCATATATTTTACAATATCGTCAAGCAGTGTGTAGACGCCCTGGCATAACAGACTCGAACCCATAGACATCGGCACAATACTGCTCTCCATCACGTTATTACGAAGAGCCGCTCTGATTTCCGCTTCCGAAAAAGCGTCGCCGTTAAAATAACGCTCCATAAATTCTTCGCTTGTCTCAGCTACCGCCTCCATCAAGGCATCGCGGCAAATCTGTAAGTTTGCCTTGCTGTACTCAGGCATCTCACATTCTATAACTTCTTTATCTTTCCAGCGGTATGCCTGTTCCGTAATGACATTGATATAACCGACGAACTTCTCGTTTTCACGGACAGGCAGATGGAACGGTGCAAGCTTCTTGCCGTATTTTTCCGTCATATCTTCTACAACCTGTCTGAAAGACGCATTATCAATATCCATATCCGTTACAAATATAAAACGCGGCAGTTTGTACTTCTCACAAATTTCCCATGCTTTCTCCGTACCGACTTCTACGCCTGCCTTGCCGGAAACGACAATGATTGCAGCATCCGCAGCACTGACTGCCTCTTCCACTTCTCCTACAAAATCAAAGAATCCGGGAGTGTCTAAAAGATTAATCTTGACACCATCCCATTCAATCGGAACAACGGATGTGGCGATAGATATCTGACGTTTCTGCTCCTCCTTGCCATAATCACTGATGGTATTGCCATCTGCCACTTTTCCCATACGGGAAGTCACTCCGGCAAGATATGCCATTGCTTCCACCAGGCTGGTCTTTCCGCAGCCGCCATGACCCAACAGCACTACATTACGAATTTTGTCAGTTGTGTAAACATTCATATCTTATCCTCCAATTCCGTCTATTTTGTCGTATGGCAAATAGTTACAAGAACTTTTGCCGTTCTCAATGATATGATGTGTATATTTTACTAAATAATTTCAAAAAATGCAATCTCTTTTGCGCAATTTGTACATTAAATACTACAACTATTTGACGAATGGGAGATGTTGAGCTATGATAATATTCGTAATTATCTTAAATATATTATTATAAAGGAGTTTTTTCATGGCAGCTTTTACTTACGGATTTATCGGACTGGGACTGATCGGCGGTTCTATTGCCAAAGCAATTCATCATAAATTACCGGATAGCACTATCATCGCTTATGACACAAACGTTTCCGCTCTGGAACTTGCCGGAAAAGAAGGTGTCATTCAAAAGTCCTGTTCCGATATTGATGAATCTTTTGAATGCTGCAACTATATATTTTTATGTGCTCCGGTATCACATAATGACGAAAATCTGACTGCCCTGAAAAAACACTTATCCGCTCATACAACATTAACTGATGTCGGCAGTGTCAAAACAGGGATTCATACACATATCGCTTCTCTGGGATTAGAAAAGCAGTTTATCGGCGGTCATCCGATGACCGGCTCCGAACGGTTCGGTTACGCCAATTCCAAAGCGTCACTTTTTGAAAACGCATACTATATTCTGACGCCGACCGCCGACACACCGGAAGATAAAGTTTCCGATTATCGGAGACTTGTGGAAACCATCGGCGCGATTCCGCTTGTGCTTCCATATGAACAGCATGACTATGTCACGGCGGCAATCTCGCATCTGCCCCATGTTATCGCAGCCTCGCTGGTTAATCTTGTAAAAAATGAGGATTCCAAAGACGGAGTCATGAAAATGATTGCCGCCGGAGGATTCAAAGATATTACGAGGATTGCGTCCTCCTCCCCTGCGATGTGGCAGCAGATATGCCTGACAAACACAGACAATATTGTTTCTCTGCTTTCGCAGTATATAGACAATTTATGTACTTTCCGCGAACAAATTATGCAAAAGAATGCAGATGCACTGTATCAGTTTTTTGATACGGCAAGAACTTACCGTGAATCTTTTATCAACGTTTCGAGCGGTCCGATTAAGACAGAATATGTAATCACAGTCGATATTGCCGATAAACCCGGCGCGATTGCGGCTATTGCCTCCCTGCTTGCCATGCACGATGTCAGTATTAAAAATATCGGTATCAATCATAACAGAGAATTGGCAGAAGGCGCGCTGCGGATTGAATTTTATGACGATACTGCGCTTGCTAACGCGGTAGAAATACTGTGTGAACACGGCTACCCCATTCACACAAAAGCTTAAAATGAGATAAATAAGGAGAAAAACAATTATGAGCAATCAAAATACTGCCGGATTACACGGCGAAGTTACCATACCGGGAGATAAATCCATTTCACACAGGGCTGTTATGTTCGGTTCCATTGCGGACGGTCTGACGGAAGTCACCAATTTTTTACAGGGCGCCGACTGTCTTTCCACTATTTCCTGTTTCCGCAAATTAGGCATTGAAATCGAAAACACTCCTGACAAAATATCCGTTCACGGAAAGGGTCTGCATGGTTTAAGCGCCCCCTCTTCCGTTCTTGATGTCGGCAACAGCGGCACTACGATGCGCCTGATTTCCGGTATTCTCGCAGCGCAGCCCTTTGAAACGGAATTAACCGGAGACGCTTCCATTCAAAAACGCCCTATGAGAAGAATTATGGACCCGCTTTCCATGATGGGCGCAGACATTGTCAGCATAAACAACAATGACTGCGCACCGCTTCGAATCAAAGGCGGTAAAATTAAGGGCATCAACTATCATTCCAAAGTTGCATCTGCACAGGTGAAATCTGCCATTCTGCTTGCCGGATTATATGCAGAGGAAGAAACAAGAGTTTCAGAACCTGTTATCAGCCGGAACCATTCGGAAATCATGCTGCGCTATTTCGGCGCCGATGTCCGCTCCGAGGACAATACGGCAATTCTTATGCCGCATGCACATTTGAACGGACAGCCCGTAAAAGTACCCGGTGATATCTCTTCCGCTGCCTATTTCATTGCTGCGGGACTATGTGTTCCCAACTCCGAAATACTGATTAAAAATGTGGGCATTAATCCCACAAGAGACGGTATTTTAAAAGTGGCGCTTGCCATGGGCGGCAATATTACTTTATTAAATGAAAATCATGACGGTGAACCGACTGCCGATTTACTGGTAAAATCCAGTTCTTTACACGGCATCACCATTGAGGGCGATATCATTCCCACGCTGATTGACGAAATTCCCATCATCAATATTATGGCTGCTGCAGCGGATGGTACAACGGTTATCAAAGATGCGGCAGAGTTAAAAGTCAAAGAATCCAACCGGATTGAAGTGATGGTAAAATACTTAAGTGATATGGGAGTTAAAATTACAGGCACGGAAGACGGTATGATTATCGAGGGCGGTCGTCCTATGCATGGCACTGTCATCGATTCCCATTTAGACCATAGAATTGCAATGAGTTTCTCCATAGCTTCTCTGCTTGCGGATGGAGAGACAACAATAAAAGGAAGCGAAGTGATTAATGTCAGTTATCCTTCCTTCTATCATGATTTAAAAACCCTGCAGCAATAAGCGCAGGGTTTTTATAAAGATAATTTTACTAAAATACGGTTCAGAAAATAAAAAACTACCATACAGCCAATCCCAAACATGCTTCCATAGCGATTTAATACTACATCAATCTCCTGAAAATGCCTTCCCTCTACAAACTGTTTATAATATTCGGTATAATAAGCCAGTTGATAGCAGATGACTCCGGAGGCAAGCACCCCAAGAATCCGGTAATATCTTCTGAAAATCAACATGCTGACATATGTCATAACCATACCCACAACAAAAAACAGTCCCAGATGTGCACCAAAACGCAGCATTTGATTGATTGTCCGGATTTCACTGTCTGTCGGTTCTTTTGAAATATACGGTGCAATTTTTGCTGCAATGTTCATTGTCTCACTGATAGACTGCTCCCCTTTCTGAAAGGACAATGCAATGACAAAGTACACAAGCAGCATCAAGCCGATAATTGATATAAAAATGATACCCAGTTCCAGCCATAAATTTCTTTTTTTCTTCTCATCCATAATCCACGCTGCTACTGCTCCATATTTCCTATCGTATCAAATACTTCTATCCTTTTTTTATCTATTTCCGCCATACCGATAAAAATAGCGCCGTAGCTGTATTTATTATCCTCTAATTTTTCTATTCTGACAATCTCCAAAAAAACATGAATCGTTTCTTTCATCCAAATTGTCAAAAAAGCCTCATAAACTGATCCGATATTTAACGGACTATCACAGATAAATCCGACCCCCATCTTGGATACATCCGTTATTTCTATCGTCACTTCCTCTTCCGTCGAACTACTCAGGTTTTTAATCAGCAGTTTAGAAGCAAGTTCCATCCGCCTGTTCTTTCTTCTTTCTTCCATATGTTCCCATATTACCTTTCTCTGGCGTTTCAGTCTTGTTCTATCATTATACCTATTTTTTTGCTTTAAGTAAAGGCTTTAATGGATAAACATCGCATCCCCGAAACTGAAAAAACGGTATTTCACCCGAATGGCTTCTTCATAGGCGGCCAGTACCTGTTCTCTCCCGGCAAGTGCACTGACAAGCATCACTAATGTGGATTCCGGCAGATGAAAGTTAGTAATCAGAGCATCCAATACACGAAACTGATATCCCGGATAAATAAAAATCTGTGTATTCCCGCAGCATTCCCGCAGTTTTCCATTCTCGTCCGCCGCACTTTCTATCGTTCTGCAGCTTGTTGTACCGACACAAATTACATGATGTCCGTTTTCTTTGGCTCTGTTAATCTTTTCCGCCGCCTCTTTTGTAACTTCATAATATTCTGAGTGCATATGATGCTCCAAAATATTATCCGCTTTCACGGGACGAAAGGTGCCAAG
>CAMWMM010000376.1 GCA_947175285.1 uncultured Lachnospiraceae bacterium | reverse complement strand
GATTATGGCAGGGATGCCGGCGTCTAAGGTTTGTTATGACTGCGGTTTTTCGGATTATTCTACATTTGCAAGACGGTTTAAAAATATTGTAGGAGCGGCGCCGTCCCAGCTTACACAAAATCCGTAGATAATACATGAAAAAGTAGTTTTCAACTTACGCGAATTTTGCTACAATAAGAGCAGAAGGTACAAAAAGAAACGGCTAAAGCCGTTTCCTATAAATATAGGTGTATGACACCGGAATGGAGGAAATATGAGGTATTTTTTTGAGGCAAAAGTTGAAAAACAGGACAAAGGATATGAGATTCATCTGCCTTTTAATGTATGGGAGGTATGCAAGCAGAGGGATGTAATTCAGGGGGATTTGGTGTTAGACAATAAGATTATTGATTGTGAACTGCATCCTAAGGAGAAAGGAAATTATTACATTCGTATTGAAGATGAATCCGCAGTCAGTGTAGAGCCGGGTTCCACACATAAAATTTTGCTGCATGTCAATGGTTCTCTGATTCGTATGGATCAGAACAGCCCATACAGCTTTGATAATCCGATTCGTAAGATTGACAGCATTGATGTTATCAAACTCGAAGAGGACGGACTCTGCGGTCAGGCTTGTGTGGCGATGTTAGCAGGCGTTACGATTGCAGAAGTTATCAGCGTTATGGACTGCAGGGAATGGCAGGCTACAATGGGACGTGTGATTTCCGCATTGAACTATTATGGTATCGACCATACTGATATTATCAATTATACTGAGGGAAGAGATACCGTTCTGCCGAAATGCGCAATCTTAATGGAGAGAATGGGACGTTTCTGCCACTATCTGGTATATTTTGACGGAAAATATTATGATTCCCACGCAGGCGTGATTACTGAGTATGATATGAGCAAGCTGTTGGGATATCTGGAAATTAAATGCTGAAAATAAAATGCGAAAAGCGGATATGTAATTATACATATAAAAAAGACCGGACGGGGTATCACTTGTCCGGTTTTTTGATAGTAAGCTGTAATGCGAGGAGAAAACAGTGATGCAGGAGAGCAGATTATTTAAGATTGTATATTATTTGCTTGCTAAGGGACAGGCTACCGCCCCGGAACTGGCAGAAAAGTTTGAAGTATCGGTTAGAACGATTTACAGGGATATCGATGCCTTAAGCGGGGCAGGTATCCCTGTTTATGCAGAAGCAGGGAGAAATGGCGGTATCCGCTTAATGAATGATTTTGTTTTGGATAAAGCCGTATTATCAGAGGAGGAAAAGCAGGAAATCCTCACAGCATTACAGAGCATCAATACCATGCAGAATAGAGACAGCAGCCGGACAGTTCAGAAATTGTCCGCAATGTTTAAACTTCATTCGGAAAACTGGCTGGAAGTGGATTTTTCCAGATGGGGCAATCAGGGAACTGATAATGAAAAATTTGAATTGTTAAAATCAGCGGTCATTCAGCAAAAGTGTGTAAAAATAACATATGCGGATTCCTATGGAGAAATGAGCGAAAGAATTGTCCATCCATTAAAAATGGCGTATAAATCTATGGCATGGTATTTAAAAGCATACTGTACGCTGAAAGAGGATTACCGCATTTTTAAGCTGACACGCATTATCGATTTGGAAGTTCTGGAAGAGGGTTTTTCCGGACATGTGTTTCCTGAACCGGATGATAAAGCAGGGCAGGACTATCGTACAATCGTGCTTTGTTTCCCGCAAAGTATGGCATATCGGGTTTATGATGAATTTGATAAGACGCAAATAAGCAGGCAGGAAAATGGAGATTTGATTGTTTCTGCAAGGATGCCGGAAGATGAATGGCTGTTAGGGTATTTGCTGTCATTCGGGACACAGGTAGATATTCTTGAGCCTGTTTATCTTAAAAAAGTGGTGGCTGATACTGCAAAGAAGATTTATGAGAAAACAATATGTTAATAAAACCTGACATGGGGCGTCATGTTTTGTGTAATATAATTTACCTGTATATTTTATTTAATAGGTGATTGCGAAACAAAATTTTAGAACCATGAGTCTGGGCAAAATGAACAAAACGGGGTTCAGATGCAGTGGCAATTCACCCCTTATTTGTTCATTTTGTCCAGACTCTGGTTTTAGAAATGGAGTTTCACAAACGCCTATTCTATATAAGAAAGCAGGGGGAGATATAATGAAATATGAGTGGAAAAAGCAGGAGAAAGAAATATACGGCGTAAGTACAACTCCGTGTGTGATAGATGTTCCTCCTCAGAAATATATTACTATTTCCGGTGTCGGAAACCCAAATAATGAGATTTTTTCCGAAAAAGTTGCAGCTTTATTTTCGCTGGCTTATAAAATTAAGATGACATACAAATCATCTGCCGGAAAAAATCGGGAAATGAGCGATTATTCAGTATACCCTCTGGAGGGAATCTGGAGCAAGACTTCCCCGAAAGAGGAGTTGGTAAAAGAGGAATTGCAATATACCATTATGATACGACAGCCGGATTGCATTAGCAAAGAGATGTTTGATAACGCATTAGAATTAGTTAAGAGGAAAAAAAGGAGTATTTATCTTGCGGACATTTCTTTTGAAACAATCCATGATGGTAAATGCGTACAAGTATTGCATAAAGGAGCGTTTGACGACGAGCCTGCATCATTTGAGGCTATGGATAACTATTGTTTGGAGCAGGGGTATGAGCGTATTGGAGTAAAGCATCGTGAAATTTATTTGAGCAATGCGAACCGGACAGAACAAAGCAAATTGAAAACTATCTTGAGATACAAAGTTATGGATGCAGACGAATAAAAATAAACATTTATATGAAAGAAAGGAAAACGAACATGGGAAGACCAACAACAAAAACAGATTTATTAACCGCAGCTGCCACAAATTATGAAAAACTGAATGCTTTTATTTCTGAATTGACAGAAAAAGAACTGACAACACCGTTTGATTTTTCAGGTGATGAAAAAAAGAAAGAAGCACATTGGAAAAGAGACAAAAATCTGCGGGATATTTTAATTCACCTTTATGAATGGCACAAACTTTTATTAAACTGGCTGCAGGCAAATCAAAACGGAGATGAAAAGCCGTTTATTCCGGAGCCGTACAACTGGAAAACATACGGTGATATGAATGTGGAGTTCTGGAAAAAGCATCAGTCAACATCGTTGGAAGACGCAAAGGATATGCTGCAAAAAACCCATATGGAGGTCATAGAGAAAGCAGAGTCTTTTTCCAATGAGGAATTGTTTTCCAAAGGAGTTTATAAGTGGGTGGGAGGAAGCACGTTAGGTTCTTATTTTGTCAGTGTCACAGCAAGCCATTACGATTGGGCTTTGAAAAAGCTGAAAGCGCATAGGAAGAATATAGAAAAATCGGACAGGATATAGCTGTCCGATTTTTTGAAATAATAGTTGAAAAGTAAGTGTTGACAGAATATAATAAAAACGAAGAAACAAACTTCGAAAATATTTGAAAAGGAGACAGCATTATGCTGTATGATTATTTGAAAGAAACCTATGGTGAGAATGAACCTATTTTTGTCGCTGATATCAAATACAAAGAAATGTCAACAAATTATATCAGACAACAAGTAAAGAAGTTGACAGATGAAGGCTTTTTGAAGAGATATGATACAGGAATATATTTTATACCGAAGAAATCTCTATTTAAGTCCGGTTCTCAACTTTCCAGAGACAAAGTTATCGAGGAGAAGTATCTGAAAGATAATGGTGTAAGATGCGGTTATGTCGGTGGTGTGATGTTTGCAAATCAGTTAGGTCTTACATCACAGGTACCTACGATTTGTGAGGTTGTTACAAACAAAGCGACGAATGATTACAGAGAGGTTAAGATTGCATCCTCACCATTGATTATTAGAAAACCGAGAGTTGAGGTGACGGATAAAAACTTTCGGCAATTGCAATTACTTGATTTACTGAAAAATATAGATTTTTATGCTGAGCGGGATGAAGATGAGCAGCTTAAGCGGATTACTGCATATATGAATGCGTATGCAATCCGATTTAATGATTTGGCTGAGTATTTACCTTATTATCCGGACAAGATTTATAGAAATATGTATGAAATGAGGCTGTTGAATGGAGTACTTGCATAGAGATAGGGAACAATTCATAGAGGCCATTAATCTGGCTGTTTTTAAGACCGGGTTAGAACCGGAAATCATAGAGAAAGATTACTATGTGTCGATGGTGCTAAAAAAGCTGTCTGAGCGGTTTGACTTCTTAGTATTCAAGGGAGGCACCTCGCTTCAAAAGTGCCATAGAGTCATATCAAGATTTTCCGAGGATATTGACATTACGATTGATAATATGTTATCGCAAGGGCAAAAGAGAAAGCTAAAATATGGAATTGCCGATATCACTGCAGAACTGGGAATGACAATCCGTAATGTTGACGATATCAGAAGTCGAAGAGATTATAATCGTTATGAGTTGATATATGATTCTGTACTGGACAAACTGACTGATATTGTAAAACCAGCAGTATTGTTGGAAACATCTTTTTATGAGATTTCATTTCCTACGGTTACTCTTCCGGTTCATAGTTATATAGGAGACTTATTTGAGGAAGAGGCGCCGGAAGGACTCAAGCAGTATGAACTTGAGGTGTTCCCAATGAAAGTGCAAAGTATTGATAGGACACTGATTGATAAGGTTTTTGCTATTTGTGATTATTACATGAAAGGAATGGTAAAAAAACATTCTCGTCATATTTATGATATTTATAAATTGTTGCCGCTTGTTGTGCAGGATGAAGCGTTTCAGCTACTGATAAGAGAAGTGAGGGTAGTCCGTGCAGAAACAAATATTTGTCCATCTGCAATGCAGGGAATAGATGTGACTGCATTGTTAAACAGGATAGTTACAGAAGATATTTATAAGGAAGACTACAACATTCTTACTAGCAAGTTATTGGAAGATAAGGTTACCTATGAGGAAGCGATTCTGTCGGTAAAGAACATCGCAGACAGCGGGCTGTTTGATGCATGAGCAAAAAGGGGTGTCGTTTTTGGAAAATTGGTTGAATATCCGCAATTTTATAGTGGCTGTCGGATTTTTGAGGTCTGACAGCTATTTTTGTGCATAAAAGTAATTG
>CAMWMM010000375.1 GCA_947175285.1 uncultured Lachnospiraceae bacterium | reverse complement strand
GAGTGCAGGAGAGTGGAAATAACGGTGCCGGTAGAGGAATTTCGTTTTTATGACGTTATCAGCCGTTCGCTGATGGTGGAAGAGGGAGAGTACAATATTTATGCAGGCGCGTCCAGTGCAGACTGCGGTCTGATGCAGAAGATTTTCATTCCGGGCAAACAGACCGGAGTGCGGAATTTGTGGCAAAAAACAGGAGCAGACCATTATGATGATTACGAAAATATGATTTTGACGGAAGGGCAGTTTGGATATGCGGCAGCAACACCGCAGCAGACAGACAAAGAGGGAATTTTATATTATCGGGATTGTCAGATAGAGCATGGAATGGAAGAGATAACACTGCATATGATGAGCGAAAGCGGTGTGCAGGCAGAAATTCTGATGGATGGTGAAATGGCAGGAAGCTGGCAGGGAGATACGAGAACTTATGTGGGAAATCCCCGGCTGCCTATGGGACCGTTGATGGTGCCGGAAACCGAAGAGAGGATTGCAGCATGGCCGTGTGTCTATGCGGATGTTAAAATACCGGTTTCCTGTACCGTGAAAGAGGGAGAGAGCAGAAACGTGAATCTGGAGCTGCGTTTTTCAGGAGATGTGAAGCTTTGCTATTTTCAAATGAAGAAGAGGGGATAACCCCTCTTTTTCAGCAGAATTTTCTATTTCAGAATCACTTCCTGTATCCATGTATGTGCCAACATCATCCATGACTGGCACTCTTTTTCGATACAGCCGCCGTCTGCATGCATGGTTCTTTCGTCGGCAAGAGCGAGTCCGTGTCCTCCCTTTGTGTACATATGAAGTTCTACCGGAATACCCTGCCTGCGCATGGCAAGAGCCAATAAAAGAGAATTTTCGGCAGGAACGGAACGGTCTTCATTTGTAGTCCAGATAAAAGCGGGGGGCGTATCTGCATTGACCTGATTCTCTAAAGATAACTCGTCTTTCATTTCCGCATAGCGTTCCCCTAACAATTTATGGAAAGAATCTTCGTGCGCGAATTCTCCGGATGTAATAACGGGATAGTTTAATATCAGACCCGCGGGACGGAGCGTTTCCGAAGAAACTCCGAGTTTCTCCGCTAAAAAGTCTTTTTTCCAGAACATACCGTAATTAGCGGCAAGATGCCCGCCTGCGGAGGAACCCTCGATTAATATTTTGTCCGGGTCAACATACCATTCTTTTGCATGTTCCTTTATCATTTTGACAGCCTGTGCCAGTTCTAAAAGGGCTGTCGGATAAGTGGCAGGCGCTACCGAATAACGAAGAATGGCGGCGTGATAGCCGTAAGACGCCCATTGCAGGGCGAACATTTCCGCTTCCCTGTTTGAGAGGAAAGAATAACCGCCGCCCGGACAGATAATGATAAGCGGTCTTTCCTTCAGTCCCATTTCATCATAATGAGAGAGCAGATAGGTTGTTAATGTTGCTTTTGATGTTTTGTCTTCTGACGGAATCTGATATTCCTGATAAATCATAGTATATATTCTCCTTTCTTGCTTGTGACACGCGTGTCATATTATTTTATTTTTGTTGTAAAATAGCGACGCCTTTAGCTGCAAGCGTCAGAGTATCGCCCGACTGATAGGATGTATCTGTCAGAATATCCGTGCCGCCGCAGTTTAAGATGATATCATGGCTTTCCGAATCGTGATTTAAGAAAAACAGGAAAGTACCGTTATCATTGCAGCGTGTGGTAACTTCAACGGTTTCCGGCGCATCGATAATGGGCTTAATGCCTGCCTCTTCGCAGATTTCACGGATAAAGTTCCGGTAAAAGTCAGCATTGGAACGCACTGCAACATAATAAGCACATCCTTTTCCGAATGGATTCTGGGTCAGCACGGGCATACCCGCATAGAAATCTTTCTCGTAGGAACAAAGCGATTCAGCAGTTTCCGTATGTAAAAGGTCGCAGAGTAACGTAGCAGGATAGGCAGTCTCATTGTAGGTAAAGCTGTTTTCACATCCTTCCGGCAGGGCGTCCTCTTCTTCTACCCAGATACCGAGAATATCCCGCAGTCTGCCCGGATAACCGCCGATATCAACAAGGTCATGCTCATCTACATAGCCGCTGAAAAACGTGGTTAAAAAGCGTCCGCCGTTTTTTACAAAAGTACGCAGTTTCTCATCATAGCCGGTTTTTACCATATAAAGAATCGGGGCGACAACGAAAGAATACTGCGAAAGGTCGTCTTCCACACTGATAATATCCACAGGGATATGGAGATTATAGAAAGCCGTGTAATAATTCATAATTTCATCAAAGTAATGAAGATGAATACTCGGACCTGCCGAATATTCCGTTGCCCACCAGTTATCCCAGTCAAAGACAATAGCAGCTTTGGAGGATGTTCTGCCGCCCAGTGTGAGGGAACCTATTTTTTCCAGTTCCGCACCAAGCTGCGCTATTTCCCGAAAGACTCTCGTATTTTCGTGACCGACATGGTCAATAACAGCACCATGATATTTTTCACATGCACCGATGCTGCGGCGCATCTGGAAAAACATGACGGTGTCCGCACCGTGTGCGACAGCCTGATAACTTAAAAGACGCATCTCGCCCGGACGTTTGAGGGCGTTGTAGGGGTGCCAGTTTGTGACGCTCGGCGTCTGCTCCATTAAGGCAAACGGCATACCCTGTTTTAAACCGCGCATCAAATCATGTTTCAGCGCTGTTTCCGCAATCGGAGAACCGACTGCCGGATAATTATCCCATGAAATAAAATCCATATATTTCGCCCACATCTGATAGTCTAACTCCTGATAAGCGCCCATCAGGTTCGTGGTAATCGGAATGTCCGGTGTAATGGCATGAATCGTGTCATATTCCAGTCGGAAGCAGTTTAAGATGCTTTCGGAATTAAATCTTCTGTAATCCAGTGAAATACCCTGAAAAGTAGTTCTGTTAGGCTCAAAGTGCTCCGATAACATATTCGGCAGAACAATATCGTCAAAATCATAAAAAGTATGTCCCCAAAATGCGGTATCCCATACCCGGTTAACTTCATCTATCGTTTTGTATTTATCTTTCAGCCATACCCGAAAGGCGCGTTCGCAGTTTTCGCAGTAGCAGCTTCCGCCAAATTCATTGGCAATATGCCATGCGACAATATTGTCATATTTTTTATAGCGTTCGGCAAGTTTTCCTGCAAGCGCTTTTGCATATTTATGATAGGTGGGACTGTTTGGACAGGAATTGTGACGGCCGCCGAATTTGCGCTTCATTCCGTTAAATTCCGTTCTGAGAATATCGGGATGCTTTCTTGCCATCCACGCGGGATGCGCGGCAGTGGAAGTAGCAAGACATACTTTCAGTCCGTTGCTGTATGCTAATTCCATAATTTTATCAAGCTGTTCAAAATGATAGACGTCGTCGTCCGACTGAAGAGACGCCCAGCTAAAGACGTTTAAGGTGATGATGTCGATATGCGCAAGTTTTAAGAGACGCATGTCCTCTTCCCATACCTCTTCCGGCCACTGTTCGGGATTGTAGTCGCCGCCGTATAAAATTTTTTGTATTCTGCTGTCTGCAATCATAATGTCCCTCACTTTTCCTTTTTATAATAGTATTTTCAGTATACCATTTTATCGAAAACAGGTACAGATGCAGGAGAAATGTTTTCCAATATTTATGAAATAGATATTATGTGTCATGAGCGGTCATATATTTGTTATAAAAAGATGAAAAAATTTCCTGCCAGCCCTAAAGTTTTATAAATGACAGTACGATATAATATACAGAAATGACGGAATCAGCAGATTCTAAGTTTGAATCAAATTTTCCAAGGAGGGATAAACATGAGCGTAAACGGAGTTACCAATTCAACAAGCACTTACGAAACAGCTTACCAGACAAGCCAGCCTGCTTCTGTAACAGAAAAAGAGCAGACAACAGCAGCGTCTAATGAAAAAGAAACTGGTGTTGTTTATGAGCAGTCAAAGAATGCAGCAACAACTTCTTCCACAAAAAAGACATATACACAGAATACGGATTTAGTTGCTAAAATGAAAGCAGACCAGCAAAGCAGACAGCAGCAGTTACAGGATATCGTAAATAAGATGCTGTCACAGCAGGGCAGTACCTACAATAAGGCAAATGGTATCTGGGACATTTTGTCAAGCGGAAACTTTACAGTGGACGCAGCTACAAAAGCACAGGCGGAAAAAGATATCTCAGAAGATGGTTACTGGGGTGTAAAACAGACATCAGAGCGTATTCTTGATTTTGCTACGGCATTGACAGGCGGAGATCCGAGCCAGATTGAAAAAATGCGTGCAGCATTCAAGAAAGGATACGAGCAGGCAGAGAAGACATGGGGCGGTAAGTTGCCTGATATCTCTAAACAAACATATGATGCTGTTATGGCAGGTTTCGATAAGATGGCTGAAGATGCGGGACTTACAACAAACAACTAAGCTGTAATTGAAACGAAATAAAAACTCTCAACATAATCGTGTTGAGAGTTTTTTGTTGCTTAGAATTTAGTCCAATGCCGAATAGAGAATATTCCTGATTCTTCTTGTATATTCGGTTGTGCCGCTGTTTGTTTTCTGTTGCATGATAAGCAGAGTCATCTGATGGGCGGGGTCGTTTGTCATATATGTGCCAAGCCATCCGTCCCAGCCGTATTCTCCTTTGCTGCCTAATGTGACTGCTGCGCCGGGGGCAACCAGAATCCGAAGCAGATTCGCATAAGTAAAGCCCGGCAGATTTTCCCACTGATTCACATAGCGTTGCTGCATATCCGTTAAATGCGCATTTGTCATAAATTCCACAGTCTTAGGAGACAGGAATGTTTTGCCCTGATAAGAGCCTCTGTTAAGAAGCATCTGCGTAAATGCCGCATAGTCATCTATTGTGGAAACAAGTCCTGCACCGCCTGATTCAAAAGCAGGGGCAAATTCCATGCGGTTTTGGACGGCAAGATGCGGCGCATGGAATTCTTTTAGTTCGGCATCGGATTCATCATATACTTTGGCAAGACGGCTTTGCTTTTCCTGCGGCACATAGAATCCGGTATCTTTCATGCCGAGCGGCTCAAAGATTCTCTTTGATAAAAATTCGCCGAATTTCATACCGGAAGCCACTTCTATGACAGCGCCCAGA
>CAMWMM010000374.1 GCA_947175285.1 uncultured Lachnospiraceae bacterium | reverse complement strand
CGGAAATGTCGCCGCAAAAGCAAGGAAAATGGACATATTAATATAAGATGTATTAAAATACATGGAAACATCCCTAAAATATGACTCATATACTTCCGCCATCATTGGTAAATTATGCAAATCACCGCTGAACAAATAAGTGTAAGCCATCAACAGGAAACTTCCGGCAATCGTAAAAAGTATTCCCGAAAAAATAAAGACATTATACCGGTATGCGCCCCATGTACTTTCTAACGTCGTACCAATTGAATAATAAAAATACCACATAATCATTGTTAAAAATATATTTGAAGATGTAGGCGGAATCAAAATCCATGTTACAAGCCGCCATATTTGCCCATGTATTATCGCATAAGGATTTAAACTAAAAAAAAGTATCGCATTTGGCGCAAACATAGTAATCACATACCCGACAATATAGCAGCCGATTAATATCATCGACAGATTGCTGATCGCATATTTTCCAAATTTTCTCTCAAAAGAACTCATTTTCATTTTATAACACTGCTCCTCTCACGACCTGCATTTCTTTGTGCATTTTGCAGTAATAAACTGAATATATTCTATCATTCCTCTTTTTAAAAGTAAATGTCACGCTTACGAAATCGATGAAAATCATAAAAATTTAATAATTCTCTTTTAAAATCTTTACAATTTCCAGAAAAGAGCAGATTGCTTTTTTAAAATTACTGTCGTATAATGACTTAGCGTGTCAAAATACATTTAATAAGGAAAGATTTTACATTTCATAAGGAGTGATAATATAATGAATCAGATGCAATATACTCTCGGTATCGACATTGGTTCCACTACGGTCAAAATAGCGATTCTGGACGAAAAACACCAGATTCTTTTTTCCGACTACAAGAGGCACTTTGCCAATATCAGAGAAACTTTATCCGATTTATTACAGAGCGCATATAAAGAACTGGGAAATATTTCCCTGCACCCCATGATTACAGGCTCCGGCGGACTTACGCTTGCCAATCATTTACAGGTTCCGTTTGTGCAGGAGGTCATTGCAGTCTCCACTTCTTTGCAGGAACTTGCTCCCGTTACGGATGTGGCAATCGAGTTAGGCGGAGAAGACGCCAAAATCATCTATTTTGAGGGCGGCAACGTAGAACAGCGTATGAACGGTATCTGCGCCGGCGGTACCGGTTCTTTTATCGACCAGATGGCATCCTTATTACAGACCGATGCCTCAGGATTAAACGAATATGCAAAAAATTACCATTCTCTTTATACAATTGCGGCAAGATGCGGCGTATTCGCAAAATCCGACATTCAGCCCCTTATCAATGAGGGAGCAACCAAGGAAGACTTATCCGCTTCCATTTTTCAAGCGGTTGTCAACCAAACCATCAGCGGACTTGCCTGCGGTAAGCCGATTCGCGGACATGTTGCTTTTCTTGGCGGACCATTGCACTTTTTGTCCGAATTAAAGCGTTCATTTATCCGCACGCTGAAATTAGACGATGACCATATCATCGACACAGAAAATTCGCACTTATTTGCCGCTATCGGCTCTGCGCTGAACGCTAAAGAGAACGTATGTTATTCCATGCAGGAAATGGTGGCAAAACTTTCTTCCGATATCAAAATGGAATTTGAAGTAGAGCGTATGGAACCTTTATTTTCCACTAAAGAGGAGTACGACGCTTTCTCTAAAAGGCATTCCGCGCATCATGTAAAAACCGCCGATTTAGCATCTTATCACGGAAAATGCTTCCTCGGCATCGACGCCGGAAGTACCACAACAAAAGTTGCGCTTGTCAGTGAAGACGGCTCTTTGCTTTATTCTTTCTACAGCAGCAACGACGGCAGTCCGTTAAAAACGGCAATCCGCTCCATTCAGGAAATTTACTCTCTATTACCGGAGGGTGTGGAAATTGTCCGCTCCTGCTCCACAGGCTATGGTGAAGCGCTTATGAAAGCGGCTTTCCTATTAGATGACGGTGAAGTAGAAACCGTTGCACACTATAACGCCGCGGCGTTCTTTGACCCGAATGTTGACTGTATTTTAGATATCGGCGGTCAGGATATGAAGTGCATCAAAATTAAAAACCAGACCGTGGACAGCGTACAGCTTAATGAAGCATGTTCTTCCGGCTGCGGTTCCTTTATTGAGACATTTGCAAAATCGCTAAACTACAGTGTACAGGACTTTGCGGATGCAGCTCTGTTTGCTGCGCACCCGATTGATTTGGGAACCCGCTGTACCGTATTTATGAATTCTAAAGTAAAACAGGCACAGAAAGAAGGAGCCGAAGTTTCCGATATTTCAGCGGGTCTTGCTTATTCCGTTATCAAAAATGCACTTTTTAAGGTTATAAAAGTCTCCGATGCTTCGGAGCTTGGCAGAAATATCGTTGTACAGGGCGGGACATTCTACAATGATGCGGTACTGCGCAGTTTTGAGAAAATTGCGGACTGTGAGGCAATACGGCCTGACATCGCCGGTATTATGGGCGCTTTCGGCGCGGCGTTAATTGCAAGGGAAAACTATCAGGAAGGCTATCAGACAACCATGCTTTCCATTGATAAAATCAATACATTGCAGTTTGAAACAAGCATGGCGAAATGTAAGGGATGTACAAACAACTGCCGTCTTACCATCAACAAATTTACCGGCGGCCGTCAATATATCTCCGGCAACCGCTGCGAAAGAGGTCTTGGAAAAGCCAAAAAAGAAAATGATGTGCCGAATTTATTTGACTATAAACTCAAACGCCTCTTCTCTTATGAACCGCTTCCTGCCGATGAAGCGAAAAGAGGCACCGTAGGTATTCCAAGAGTTTTAAATATGTACGAGAACTATCCGTTCTGGTTTACTTTCTTTACGGAATTGGGATATCGTGTCATTCTTTCCCCAAGTTCCAACCGCAACATCTATGAACTTGGCATTGAATCGATTCCCAGTGAATCGGAATGCTATCCGGCAAAACTGGCGCACGGGCATATCTCATGGCTCATTAAACAGGGCGTAGACTTTATTTTCTATCCTGCTCTGTTTTATGAAAGAAATGAGTTTCCGGACGCTAACGACCATTATAACTGCCCGATTGTCACTTCCTATTCCGAGAATATCAAAAATAATGTAGAGGAAATCGGACGCGGCGAGGTTATTTTCCGTAACCCGTTTATGTCTTTCCGGGATTTACAGACAGTAACGGATGCCCTGACAAAAGAATTTGATTCTCTTCCCGTAACAGATGTTATGAAAGCGTGTGAAACAGCATGGGAAGAACTTGCAAACGCAAGAAACGATATGCGCGCCAAAGGCGAAGAAGTTCTTGCCTATATGAAGAAAAATCACAAGCGAGGTATCGTGCTTGCCGGACGTCCATATCATATTGACCCGGAAATCAATCACGGCATTCCGGAATTAATAAACTCGTATGATATTGCCGTCCTGACAGAAGATTCCGTTTCTCACCTTGCAGAGCCGGAACGACCGCTTATTGTCTCGGACCAGTGGATGTATCATTCCAGACTGTACGCTGCGGCAAGCTTTGTCAAGACAAGGGAAGACTTGGACTTAATCCAGCTTAACTCATTCGGATGCGGTCTGGATGCGGTTACAACAGACCAGGTTAATGATATTTTGTCCGGTTCCGATAAAATTTATACATGTTTAAAAATTGACGAAGTAAACAATTTAGGTGCGGCAAGAATCCGTATCCGCTCTCTTCTTTCCGCAATTAAAGTAAGAGAACAAAAGCAAAAACAGCGGACAATTCATTCCAGCGCCATTCATAAAGTAGCGTTTACGGAGGAAATGCGCAAAGAATATACGATTCTCTGTCCGCAGATGTCCCCGATTCATTTTGATGTTTTACAGGCTGCTTTTTGTGCATGCGGTTATCATTTTGAAGTCCTTGATAACGATAACAAACATGCCGTAGACGTCGGTTTAAAATATGTAAATAATGACGCGTGTTATCCATCTTTGATGGTAGTCGGGCAAATTATGGAAGCGCTGCTTTCCGGTAAATATGACCTTAACAAAGTAGCGATTATCATGACACAGACAGGCGGCGGATGCCGTGCTACCAATTATGTCGGCTTTATCAGAAGGGCTCTGGAAAAGGCAGGCATGCAGCAGATTCCTGTTATTTCCTTAAACCTTGCAGGCATTGAAAGCAATCCGGGATTCCACTTAAATGCGGATATGTTTATACGTGCCGCTTACGGCGCCGTATTCGGTGATATTTTCATGCGCTGCGTCTATCGGATGCGCCCTTATGAAGTAACGCCCGGTTCCGTAAATGCCGTTCACAAAAAATGGGTAGAGAAATGCCGCGAATTTGTTTCCGGAAAGCATATGAGCTATTTTACTTTCTGTAAAATGTGCCGGGAGATTGTACAGGACTTCGATGCCATACCGATTACGGATGAGCAAAAACCCCGTGTCGGTATCGTAGGGGAAATCCTTGTCAAATTTGCACCTGCGGCAAATAATTACCTTGTAGAACTGTTGGAGGCAGAGGGCGCTGAAGCTGTCGTTCCCGATTTAATTGACTTCTTGCTCTACTGCTTCTATAACCAGATTTATAAAGCAGAGCATCTTGGCAAGACGAAAAAAGCGGCAACACTTTCCCGCCTTGGCATCTGGGCGATTGAAAAACTTCGCGGAAGCGCTGCAAAAGCACTGCAAAAGAGCGTACATTTTGAACCGCCGACAAGCATTTACCGACTTGTTGATTATGCCAAACCAATCGTCAACATCGGTAATCAGACCGGAGAAGGCTGGTTTTTAACCGGAGAAATGGTAGAACTGATTCACAGCGGTGTCAACAACATTGTCTGTACACAGCCGTTCGGATGCCTGCCGAATCATGTTGTCGGCAAAGGTGTTATTAAGGAACTCAGAAAGCAGTATCCGCTATCCAACATCGTGGCAATCGACTATGATCCCGGTGCCAGTGAAGTCAACCAGCTTAATCGAATCAAACTGATGCTCTCTACCGCGCAGAAAAATTTGAAAAAGCAGATTAGTTGATAATTGAGTAAGAGGAATTTCCTCTTACTCACATATGTGCCTGTCACAGAGGAATTTAAACAGAAGGAATTGGAAAAGCTAAAAGTTGTACCCCTATTATTCAATCTCCTTAACATCATACGGCGTTGTCTGGTACACGTAATAATTAAGCCAAT
>CAMWMM010000373.1 GCA_947175285.1 uncultured Lachnospiraceae bacterium | reverse complement strand
TCGTGTTCGGGGACAGCTTCAAGGTCACGAATGTAGCGGTGCTTGAGGGCAGCAAGGGCAATTTCGTATCCATGCCCAGTTTCCGCACAAAAGAGAGGGACGAGTACAACAACCCGGTCTATAAGGACGTCTGCAATCCGATCACGAAGGAGTTCCGTGAGGAACTGTACAGCGACATCTTAAAGCTCTATGACGAAATGGAGCAGACAGGCAAGGCAGAGGTCAAGATGGAGGCAGAGGAGCCGGAAGAGCCGGAGTTCACGGTAAGGGTGACGCCTTTTGAGCGTGAGGGCAGCAACATGGTAGGTCTTGCGAGCGTCGTGCTGAATGACAGCTTTGCGGTAGGCAACCTGAGCGTGGTGCAGGGCAAGAACGGAATGTTCGTGGCAATGCCGTCCTACAAGGCGGGCAACAAGTACAGGGACGTATGTTTCCCGATCACAAAGGAGTTTAGGGAAAAGCTTAATGATGCGGTTCTGGATACTTACCAGCAGGCAAAGGAACAGGCAATGCAGGAGGGACAGGAACGTGCCACACAGCAGATGCAGACCGATGACAGGGGCTTTATGAAAGTCAGTGAGGATGCGATCCCGTTCCGCTAAGTGGTAGAAATCATTAGAAAGGGCAGGGCGGGAAACCGCCCTGCGGAAAGGGGAAAGAAAAATGGAAATGACAGAAAATGTAGAACTTACAAAGGAAAAAAATCTTACGGAATTGATTGACCTGCTCCGCAAGAACAATATGCAGGAAGCCGCCAACAATATCTTTGAAATGGCAGCGTATGTCGATGTCATGGAAAAAAAGATGGATACGGTCTTAGAGGAACTTACGACGGTAAAAGACCAGCTTCATAAGATGGAAGAGCGTGAGGCTGAAAAAGGGCTGAAACAGACACTCAAAAGAGCAGTAAACAAGCTGGAAGAGGACTGTCAGGCTATGAAAGAAAAGCTGTTAGAAGTCAAGGCAGAGATCAAGGCAAAGGCAGGGGAAATCGTAACGGCGGCAAAGCAGAAAGGGAAAGCTGCTTTGAACAGAGTGTCGGAGTTTCTTGGGGTTAAGAAGATGCTGCAAGATTTCCGCAGGAATGTTCAGGAGTCCATAGATGATGTGGATAAGAGCATCGGGAAGATTGATGCTTTTGGAAAGGGCATGAGGGAAGCCGGACAGAAGATCGCCAACACATTCCGTACCTTTGCGGATAAACCGGAAAAGGAATATGGGGAAAAGAAGTTCTCAAAGACAGAACTGATAAAGAAGCCTTTTCAGGCAAAGAGAAAGCTGCTGTCCGGTATCTTAAACTGTGCGGATGCCGCCATAGAAAAGACCGAACAGCTTGCCGCAGATGTGAAACAGTACCAGACGGATAAGGCAGAACGGGAAACAGGCAGCATTGGCAATATGGAGGCTGTAAACCCGGTAGAACTTGCAATGGTGGCAGAGCCAGAGTTTCAGTATGGGGCGGAGGCGTTTGAGGCACACCAGCAGCAAGCAGAGAAGGCAATGACTAAGGATAATGTAGCGAAGAATGTGCCTGTAAAAAGCGGAAAGAGCCGATAGAGAAAAAGTCCTCTTGAATTGAACTTGGGTTTGATTCAGGAGGATTTTTTATTTGGATGGACGTTTTCTGCAAAAAATAGCCACTTTCTGCAAGGGATATTGTATTTGCTATTTTAGATGCTAATAATATAGTAAACAACAGTTCTTTTTGTACTTGATCATTCCATAAATATCTGTATTTGTTCTTTTCATAAATATTCATAGAATCTAAATCTCTCAAACGGTCAGGTATAAGTAAAAATGTTGTTCACTATAACTACATTAAGGGGGTAAAATATTTTCTAAAAACTAATAGAATGTGATTTTCTGTAATGTATTCACTAATGTAACAGTTAAGAAAAAATCAAATTAAAGAACAGAGGTAGAAAATATGGCAAATTCAGATTATACTTTTAGTCAGGTAGTTAATGGTACAGGATCTTTTAGTCAGGCAGGGGATACTGGTTATTCCGCAGGTGTAGCAACTTTGCAGTCATATTTGAAACAAATTGGATATACAATTACTGATACTAATGGACGCTTTCAAAGCACTACATTAAGTGCTGTAAAGGGATTCCAGTACGAATTAGGTATTTCAAATGATGGTGTTGCTGGTCAGAAAACTTGCGTGCGCTTGAATAAAGTTCACAGTTCTGAATATTTTAATACTTATGGAAAGCCTATTACTTCAGCTCAATGGGGCACAGCTAATATTTTGGCTGGTAACTTTGGTGATGTTGACCTTATGGCTCGGATAATACTTGCAGAAAGTGGCTATAAGAATACCACTGATGAAAAGGGTGTTGCCATTGTCATTAAGAATCGCTCCGTCAATTCCAGTAGCACTTATTGGGCATCTAGTAGTAAATATCCCAAAGCATCAATTTATGCCAGAGTAATTGGAAATGGGACACATTATGCGTCTGCTAAGGCTGGTAATGAAACTGCTCAAACTCCGAGGCGTGGAGTATATGGAACTGAATCGGATGGGTTTATAGATCCCGCTTGGAAAGCTGCTGTTGATTTGGCTAAAGATATAGTGAATGGTACTAAAATTAGTGTAACTGGACATAAGGTGAATGGAACCACTGTCAGTTCGACGACAATGACCATTGATACTTCAAATAACAAAGATTATTTAAATCAGACGGCATGGTCTTTATATAAGTCAAACTATGAAGCTGGTAAGGTTGTATCATCGGTTCAGCCACTGACATTCTCTTCTTCTTCGGGAGGTAATGTTATTTATAAATATTAAATTTGGAGGGATTCATGAAAAAGAGAATAGCACTTATTTTGTCTATTACTATGTTGATGTGTTCAGCATGTACAAACAATATGTCTGTGAACGATAAGACAAATGAATCAGATTCACTTCAGGAACAAAATGCTAATCCAGAAAATAAGTCTGACGAATTAACCGACAACACTACTACAACGGATGTAGAATCTGGTGCTGTGGTCAATGAACCATCCTGGGCAACGGGTACGCAAACGGAAGGTAAATTATATCAAAACCTAAATCTGGATGGTATAGGAGAGGCTGATGATGAAGCATATGTAAGTGTTTATCAATTTGGGGATTATGAGGATAAGGTAACTGTAATCAGTATACATTTGGGAACAGGAGAAACTATGGCTCAAATTTTCCCGGTTTATGGTGATTATTCATTTCTGACTGGAAAAGTGTTTTCTGAGGAAAAAGATGCTATCATTCTGGAGGTTCAAGTTCCTTCAAGTAATTACGGAGCGGCAACAGTTTTTGCATTGGATGTAAATCCGGTTGGTGTTGATCCAATACCAACGGTAACGACAAGATTAGATACGGAAAACTCTATCACGTTAGCAGATGGAAATGTACTTGATAATTCTTTTATTACAAATTCTGTTACGAGAGGAACAGAGGTCGTTGATGTCTCAGGTATGTCACGGCAGGGGATATTGATATATTTTTTAGATGAAAATGGTCATTATCAAGGACTGCAGCGAATTTTCTATTGGACAGATAATGGTTGGACGGTAATTTCCGAATAGAAAAGACCGAACAGCTTGCCGCAGATGTGAGACAGTACCAGACGGATAAGGCAGAAAGAGAAAAAGGCAGCATTGGCAGCATGGAGGCTGTAAACCCGGCTGAACTTGCAAGGGTTGCAGAGCCGGAGTTCCAGTATGGCGCAGAGGCTTTTGAAGCACACCAGCAGCAAGCAGAGAAAGCAATGGGTAGGGATAACGCAACAAAGAATGTGCCTGTAAAAAGCGGAAAGAGCCGATAGAGAAAAAGTCCTCTTGAATTGAACTTAGGTTTGATTCAAGGGGATTTTTATTTGAATGGTCGTTTTCTGCAAAAAAGGGACACTTTCTGCAAGGGAGGTAGAAATGTTGAAATGTTTAACTTATAATGATAAACGCAACAGAAATATATATAATTAAAAGGAGGTATTACTATGAATAAGAAAAAAATTGTTGCACTAGCACTTTGTTTAGGAATGCTCTTTTCCACATCGGTGACATCGGTGGCGGCTGAAACAGGAATTGGAGAAACAGATGCTTATATTGAAGTAGGAAGAGATGAGGCATCTGTGAATACTGGCGATCTTCTCAGTCCTGTTGAAACAGTAGAGGAACAGCTTGCTGGTCTTTCAGAAGATGAAATTGAAATTGCTATTGAGAAGCTCAGCGATGAGGGGGATGAGAGCGGCATTACTCCTTATGCTGTAACATGGAGTTACCTTCCAGATTTTACAATGTATAAACAGTCTACAAGTTATTATTGTGTTGTTGCCTCGTGTAAAGCAGCAATGCAATATTTGACTGGTTCCTCCGATAGTCAGTCCACTATTGCTTCTGCATTGGGCACAACTACTACAGGAACGCCATTCGCTAATGCTAAAACATATTTGAATGATAATCAATCAGAAAATACATATGTAAGTAAGGCATCCAGCACATCTCAATCGACAATGGCAAGTAATTTCTACAGCGCTATCCATACTTTTGATGCGCCAGCACTGATTAGTGTCAAACTTTCTACCACTAATGGATGGGCATATGATACAAGTGGACATACTATGTGTATTTACGGAGCAAGAAGTGATAAAGAATATTTTGCCATTGCTGACCCATATATTCAATGGGTAGACTCGAAGGCATCTATGTATTATAATAAATCAGCAAGTGCAATTCATACCGCTATATCGGATAGAGGGAATGGATACATTTATTAAGAAATAACAGAAATATATTATTAAAATCATGAGAGTGTTCCTTATATGTTTGATTTGGATAAGTTCGATACTAACTATTCAAAGAGATTTTCTGTAGGAACACTCTCTGTTTGTTGTAGAGGAGATAAAATGAAAAAAAGGATAAGCTCGTTATTGCTAATAATCATCATATGTTCTTTTTTGTGTGGCTGTAGTAAAAACACGACTACAGATAATGATATTTTTAATATCGAATCGGAAGATGATAGTAGCTATATTTTGGCATCTCTTCAAATGAATGATGAAAACATCGATAATATTGTATGCATATTGGATGATAATATAATTTATTCGAGATATGAGAATGAAGATACAGTTTTGGCTTTTTATAAATATAATATAAGTGAGAATCAGACATACAG
>CAMWMM010000372.1 GCA_947175285.1 uncultured Lachnospiraceae bacterium | reverse complement strand
CGGAATCTGATAAACTGCCCCGACTCCTATATTTTTATCTGCAGCATAAGGAACAGACTGCTTATATATCATCGGATAAAAAATATCAAATATATCATAAAAATCCAAATCTGCGAAATCTTCCTCATTCCAATTAGTGAGAAAAATATTGTTCTTTCCATAACCGACAGACAGGATATACTTCCGGTTCAATTCCCTGCACTTTTCGTCCAACGGCAATACCCGTAATGCCGTATGCTCCGGCGTATCGCTTAACGTAAGTACAATGTTTTCATCCGATAAATAACTTCCGTCAAAGAGTAAATACCCTTCCTCCGTATATTGCCATGTATCAGCCGGATAGCTTACCGTACTTTTATTTTGGAGGCATCCGTTTTTGTCGTATTGGTAATACCCTCTGACAATATTTACATTACCACTTTCCGTTTCCAAATCATATTTCCGAAATCCCATATCCTGAATTACTATCATTGTCAGCTTTGCATTTTTCTTTTCATCTACCGCTTTACAAAACTCCACTGCCTGTTCTGCTCTCACCATGTCAACCTGATTTTCACTGTCAACAGCCACATAACCGTTTTCACCAAGTCTGGTAACGATACGATGCATTGTTTCCAAGCTCCCCAACGTATTCGTTTTTACCGCCTCATCATAAATGTCTCGATAAACTGCCGCTATACTTTCTGCATCAGCTTCTTCTCTATCAAACCAGCCATCCAGAACTTCTTTATCTTTTTCTACTACATAGCCGCTTCCGCCTCTTTCTTTTACATCTTCTGCCATACTGACAATCAAAATCGGATGCTCCTCTGTCTTTTCCGCTGTAAAAACAGCAAACCATCCAAGCTCAGCGCCGGAAACATTATCTTCAGCAGCTTCAATTTCCGCTGTTCCCGTTTCTCCTGCCAGCAGAACATCCTCGCGGTGTGCTGCATAACCCATTTCCATTTTGCTTCTCTCTAAAACAAGGTTTGCTGTATTTTCAGAAAAGGCATTTGGAATCCAATATTCCGGTTCTGCGTCCGGACTATAAATCAAATATGGCTTTATCACATTTCCTTCATTGCAGAAAGCGGAATAAATACATGCCATATGTAACGGATTTACTAAAACCTGCATTCCCGTTTCAACATTTCCCGTATTCGAATACTGTGATTCCGCCATTTTCATCTCAAACGGCAGTTCCTCATTGAATCCAAGCCGATTTAGAGAACTTTCCAATTCTTCCGCAGGATTAACAGTTCCTGATTCCATCCTGACTGCCTCGATGATTGAATCAAAAGTAGCGCCGGCACACCATACCTGCCGGAAACGGTTATACAGCGGTCTGTTTTCATCTTCATTCAACGCCGTCCATTCCTCATTAGAAAATCCCATAATAAAATCATTATTATCATAAGACGGTGTGCTCACCAATGCCAATACTTCCCCTGTATATGGATTTATGGCTGCCGAACAGCTCTTGTCCTCCTTAAACTGCTCATATAGGGAAACCTGCAATTTGGCGTCTATCGTCAGCTGTATATTCTGCCCATGCTGCACCACCATACTGGCCAACTCTTCTTTCTCTCTGCCGTCTGCATTTACAATATAAATCCTGCAGCCATTCTGTCCTTTCAATTCTTTCTCAAACAGACTTTCCAATCCGCTTCTGCCGATTACACTGCCCGCTGTATATCCTTCTCCTGCATGTTTCTCCAAATCTTCCGCAGTAACGTTCTGCACATAACCTATCAAATGCGCTGTAGCTTCACCTAACGGATACTCGCGAACCTCTATGTCGGATATCATCACGCCGGGAATCTCGAGCAGCTTTTCGTGCCTTTCGTTCTCTTTCAAAATTTCTTCGCTAGGGTCGATGGTCATTAACTCAATGTCTTCCACTTTTGGAATTGTCTTAATAGGAACAAAGAAATCATCCTTTACCCACTTCGCAGATAGTTTTTTCTCTATAACTTCCGGCGTAGTCTCAAGTAACTCTGCAATTTCCTGAATTGCCTCGTCTCTATTTTCCAGTCTCCCCGGAACGATTCCAACCGAAGATGCTGTCCCTTTTCCTGCAAGAACTTGTCCGTTTCTATCCAGAATCTCACCACGCATTGCCTGTGTAGTAGAAACTTTTACCTTATCCGTAGGAAATAAATCTGGAAAAATCAGGGAATCTTTCCAAACCAAATCATATCCTTCTTCGCTTTTCAGGAAAAATGCTTCATTCTCAAAGCTGATATTTCCTGCTGCCGTCTGAAAAGAAGTCTGATAAGTTACATCCATTCGCTCCTTGTCATATGTAATAATTTCGACCTCCATATCCTGAATTTCTATCCCTTCATAAATAGTCGAATTACGCTTTATGAAATCTTCCTGACTGATATTGTCTGACGCCCCGTGATGAATCATCGCATACATTTGCTCATATTCCCGTTCCGGTATATGATTCATGTATTCAACCAAAAGCTCTTCCGGTGTTTTCCGATTGTTTCTCTTTATAAGCATCCCTGCTACACATACTGCTGCAATTACCATAACCATTCCTATAACAGCAATTGCAATCCACGGAAACCTATTTCTTTTTTTCTTATGCTTATATCTGCTTTTTCTTTTCATGTTTCCTCCATCATGTAAATATTACGCATGTAAGATTTTAGGTCAAAAAAATAATATCTTTGGTACTACCGCGCTCAATAAAATATTACACATGTAAGAATTATTTGTCAAGACAATTTATCTGAATTATTTAAATTAAAAACCACCCGCAATTATTATCTCCGCCAGCTCCCTGGCACGCTTATAATAGAATCCGCCCTCAAGTTCCTCCCGGCTGACCTCAGGATCATTAAGGTCCTCTTCCAGGAATTCTACATACTCATTGAGCGCCGCCAGCCTGATATCCATGATATACCTGTCCCAATCGGGCTTCTGCTTCAGTCTTTCATATTGTGCCTGCACAAAATTTTTCCGCAGTTCATCATCCATATAAAAGGGAAAGCCTCCGTCTTCCTGCACATCTGACCCATGAGCAATCAACCGGGCAATATCCAGCGCATAAGGCATAATCCCGCCGAATCCCCAGTCAATCATGTATACCCTGCCCCCGCGCAGGATGCCGTTGAACTGTAAAAAATCCCCGTTACTTAAGGTGCGCGGACAATTCTTCTGCCGCTCAAGGAATCTATTGTATGCTGCCGCAATCTCCGGCTCTTTCTTCAGACATTCCGCCCGCCGTTGAATCCTCTCCCAATACCTCCGAAACCTGCCATCCTCCATCTCGCAGCCCCAATAAAAATTCTGGATATGAGCCAGAGTATCGGCACATGCCGCCGCCATCTCCTGATTAAACCGACGCATATCAGGTCCATCAATGTATTCCATCAGCAGCCAGACATGACCATCATATTCCGTATCGCCGTAATACTGCGGCACAGCAAAGTCCTTTCCCTGCAGAAAATCACGGTAAAGAACTGTCTCCGCCTTATCTGAGCGTTTCAGCACATATGTTTTTTCCTCCGTGGAAATCTTATACACATTATATTTTCTCTGATACTCTCCGGTGCTGTCGCAAAAGCGTTCTGCTTCCGTCAGAGTGCCGCTTTCTGAAAGCACTTCTTTCAACCATACCATGGGCAGATTGCCGCCTTTGACTTTCTCCAAATATACTCCCATAAAATCACCCTCACTGATATTCATTTTTTACATTCCATTATAGATACTTTTGCCCCAAATCACAATAAGGGAAATATTGTATTTACGATAAAAGTAGATTATAATAGCTGTGAGAGCGGAATAGAAAGGAAGTAGACGGAAATGAAAGTAAAATCAAGTAAATATCTAAAGGAAATCAAACCTTTGCTGGTTCACTTGCGGGATCGTCTGTTGGAAGAATATCCCTATGTATCCATACTGGCAACGGATTCCGTGGGAAAATATTACTCGGTTTCCAAAGACATAACATCTATCAGTATGATCAACTGGCTAACGGGTCAGGGCTTTGTAGTGAAGGTCTATGATGGGGCAAGCTATGGTGAATATTCCTTTAATGAGATTTCAGAGGATAGTATTGAAAAAATAGTATCTAAAATCAGGGGGGAATTATTCCCCATAACCCAAGGGCTTCCTGACGGAGTGAAGAAAAGCGTTTACTCTATGCTTGAAGATACGCCCATAGTGTTTGAGGACAGTACGGAATATGAAATTGACCCACAGGAATATGGGGATGAAGCCATCCTTCGGGGACTGGCACAGACCAGTGAAGCAGGCAGGGCATACAGCGACAAAGTATTGGACTGTCAGGCTTTTGCCCAATACCAGAAGTACAGCAAGCTGTTTTTATCAAAAAACCGGGATATGGAACAGAACGTGCTTTGGACAGTCGGAGGCTTCGCCGTTGTAGCTGCAAGGGGTGAAGAACTGAAAAACAGTTTCCACAGTTTCTCTAAGCTGGGCGGCGCGGAGCTGCTTACGAATATGTCGGAAAAGATTGGCGATACTGCGAAGACAGCACTGGAACTTTTGGAAAGCGAACCTATTACGCCGGGAGAATATGACTGCATCTGTAACCCGGAGGTGACTGGCATGATCGTCCACGAAGCTTTCGGACATGGCGTGGAAATGGATATGTTTGTCAAGAAAAGAGCCTTAGCGGAACAATATGTGGGAAAACAGGTTGCATCGGAATTAGTCACCATGCATGACGGCGCTGCTGCTGCAAAGGAAGTTGCCACATACTTTTTTGACGATGAGGGGGTACTTGCCAAAGATACGATTGTAATCGACAAAGGTATCCTTAAGGCAGGCATCAGTGACGCGCAGTCCGCCATGCATCTGGGAACGGAACCCACCGGAAACGGACGGCGTGAACAATTTGCAAACAAGGCTTATACCAGAATGACCAACACATATTTTGAAGCAGGAACAGATAAAGTAGAGGATATGATTGCTTCCATAGACTATGGTTTCCTGTTAGAACAGCCCGCCAGCGGCATGGAGGATCCCAAGAACTGGGGTATCCAATGCATGGTCAGCATTGCCCGGGAAATTAAAGACGGAAAGCTTACCGGAAAAATTTATTCGCCAATTGTGCTTACAGGATTTGTGCCGGATTTGCTGAAATCCATAAGTATGATGTCTGATGAGATAAGACTTGGAGGCAGCGGCGCGTGCGGTAAGGGCTATAAGGAATGGGTGAAGGTATCTGACGGCGGTCCGTATATGAAAGCCAGAGTAAGAC
>CAMWMM010000371.1 GCA_947175285.1 uncultured Lachnospiraceae bacterium | reverse complement strand
TCGGCCCAGTAGGGCCAACAGCAAACCACCAGCAGGGCTGGTGGTTCGTGACTTAAATCGACCCGCCAGCTTGATATAATAATTCCGCTTTATATCAAAATCATATCTCCATTGATTTATATTCATTAAATATGCTTTTTCTTCAACATAATCAGCAATATAATTCAACTGATAAATACTATACTTGCCGTTCCTGCAAACCATATGATCAAGTACGTCTTTCACCCCGGATACACAATCATTATCCTGCAATTTATATAATGAATCTATTAATTCTCCATCATGGGAATTTATAAAAGATGAATTATTATCTTCATATCCACTCATACTGCGTTCTGATTTCATAGCTTTAAGGAATTCATTCATATCCACAATTTCTCTAACATCCAATTCCGGATCTGTTGGATTTCTATCAAGATACCCCGTCAGACAATATAATAACCTCTTTTTGTCATTCATTGGAACATTATACAAAATATCATCTATTATAAACTTTAAAATAGTACGCTTTTTATCCAGTTTAATTCCATTTAACCCATCTAACACTTTTTGTATTAACATATAATATTCATTGGCTCTTTCCGGAAGCAAAATAATGGATAATGCAATTGCCTGCCAAATATCTATCTTTTTCTTATCCAACAGAGTGTATAGTACAAAAGGAAGTGTATCTTCAATTGCAAGCCAATTGTAATCATTCCGATCATCCATTCTACATAAGGTGCCCCAAATTCCCTTCTCTCCCAAAAGTGTACATGCAGCTATCGTCTTCTCATATGGAAAGTTCTTTGTATCATCCAGTGTTCGTAAATAACTCTCGCATATTCCGGCAAGCTTATATGCTAATAATTCATTGTTGCATTTATCCTCATCTTTGCAATTAGAAACTATTTCATGGATTAGTTCAATTTTACGATAAGAATACTTATCCGCTTGTTTGGTGCTCGCTACCGCCTTTCTAAAATATTTCTTTCCAGTATGTTGATCAATTTTGGATGCCGCTTTTGTACAATGTAAAAATGTATTAACCATTCCTTCTGCATATTCAGGGCTATCTGTCATCATTTTATCAATCTTATTCAGAACAAATGAACACTCATTATACATTTTTCTATTATTTGAAAGTATATCAATTGATTTTAAATAGAACTCTCTGCGCCATGAAGCCTTAAATAATTTTGAATCATACATATGACGTAATTTTTCTGATATATTGTCTATATTACTGATTCCTTCAAGAAAAACTATACCCGCTTTCTCGTATAAATATTGATCTTCAATATTCGTAGATACATAAAATCTGTATCTGTCAAGTTTCTGGTATATATCACTAACATATGTTTCTATATTATTAGTTCCGCCCTCCCATCCTTTTATTCGAAATAAAAAGAACTCATATAAAAATTTATAGTTTTGCAATTTACTATCTTTGCCATACCCTTTTTTCTCTTGATCCGGTTCTTTACTTATATAGAAATTTTCTACCCCAATATTGCTGTTTTTACAAACGCATACTAATGTATAATATCGAAAACATAACTCCAGCTGTCTACCTCCTACATCATTCCAAAAAGACAAATCCGAAGAAATACTCGGTTTATTTGCAATTTTTCCCAGCCAACTGCCCACTCTGGTTTTTTCATGATATTCCAGGTATTTAAATTCAAAATATTGAATAACATTTTCAAAAGAAAACCTGTCTAAGGGAATCATTTTCATTCTGTCAAAAGCATTATCTATTTTTTCTGCCAAATCACCTGGCACTGAATTTCTTTCCGCTATATAGGCGCAAATAATTGAAAGCAAATTTGGCAAAGACCATTTTCGCTCCAATAAACTTTTAATATCTGTTTGATTTTTGTATATCAGCAGCTTTTTAAAGAAGCTGCTGATATATGGGATAGCAGCTTTTTTTGGCTTCCACCTTTCCAACAGCCAACATGCTCGATCTAAATCACCACATATCAGCAAGGTTTCCGCAATTCTTACAATATCATCTTTTCGTGGATGGTCTACAATTCTATCCGCATTTTTCTTCTCATAGTATTCATACAATTTACGAGTAAATATATTAATATAGTCTTTTGCGTTCTCTTTACCATCTGGCAATTTAACAGACAAGAACGCCTTTCTTCCCAACGCTGCAAAACTGTTATCAGAGGAGACTATAACGCTACGAATTGACATCTCATCACAAAAAATGCTAATTTCTTCTGGTGCCTCATATAAAAGTTTTGATAGAGAATCTTCTCCTGCACAGAAATCCGCTTGTCTATATATCAATTTATATACATCGACTCTGGAATTCCTTTTTTGCATTTCTGGACGCGCCAGTGCAGTATGAATCCTTTCCAACATGATTTTATTACTTTGAGCCACCCCTACACTTGTTCCATCAACCTCTTCCTTCAAGCTAATTTGGATTATTCTTTCAAACTGATTTGCCGCATCCAAAAACAAATGAACATATCTTGCACAATATGCATTTTCATGTCGTTTTAAATATAAATAGTCAGCTATCTTAGACATAAAATACTCACTGTCACTAAATTTTGATTGTAGATAGTTCTCAAAATCCTCATCCCTGAACGACAGCTGCCCGTTTTTGTTGTAAAGTCCATAATGACATTCTACACAAACACTATCAAGCATCACAGAAGAAATACCGCATATATCACATATGATTTCGATTGGAACAGGGCGTATCATTCTGCTGGCTGCAAAAAAGACCATATCAATATTATACGCACCAGCATACTGCTTCTTGACAGATTCAATAAAACCATCAAAAATATCCTCCAGCTTTTTACCATCTGGGCGTATAAAATCTAATACCTTATCCAATTCCTTCGTAGTGGATACTATATAATTCTGAAGTCTTGGATTCCCATTTGTAAGTTCGTGAAACTCTTCACCTGTTTCAATTGTCACTTCAGGGAAACTTGCCTTCAGATAGTCCAAACTATTTTCTTTATTAAATAAAGGGATCTCCAATTTCTCCGCTTTTTCAATTTCTGGCAGCAGCGACATTCTCTCTGTTCTTGCCGTAGCTACTATTCGTATGTTTTTTGGTAAATCCAATTTTAGCAATTCATGCAGGAAACACTCCTGTCTCATTGTATCTGCAGCAAATATACTATTATCTGCAGCATCAATAATAACCACAACCAAAGCCTCGGAATTTTTCTCACGTACAAGTTCAGATGCCTGATACAATCTCTTTTTTAAGGCATCCCACCACAAATAATCCTCATTAATAGTTCCAAGCAATAATTCTGTTTTGCATTTTAGAGCCAACATATTGCATATTTGTCGTATGGCAATTTCTTTTCTATGCCTAGGTTGATCTGGTTGTAAAAATGTTCCTCCCCCATAACAATCATACAAAACAACAATTGACTCTTTGGGCAAATATTTTTCAATATTTCCAACAAATGTCGTCTTACCAGCGCCCGCTATACCATAAAAGCATGTCCAATGTTTTGTATTCTCTAAAAACTGCGTAACTGTATCTTTTTCTCCCTTTTTGACAATATACTTTACATTTGGAGTTGCAACTCTGGACGGTGCTGGAAAAACACTTCTCTCATCTATTTCTAATACGGATTTTACCCAATTTTTATCTATTAAAGTATCTTTTCCTTCTGGAAGCATACACTTTCTAATTGCCATTATCAGATTATTATAAGAACTTTTTTGATTGTGAAATCCCCAAATTCCAATCTGCCGCATTATTTCAATTTCATGTATTTGTCTGACTCCAGTTCCACAATCTCCAAAATCAAGAACCTGTACAAAACCAATAAACTGTTCAGATGATAGTTTGGATGTTTTATAAATTGTACTTACTATATTTTTATGTTGCTCGTTCAGTTTTTTAATTAATGCCGCTGCATGTTTATACAGTTTCTTGCTTAATATTTTTTTACACTCAGCAATGCTTTCCTTTAAATCTTGCGCCAATGCTTGATTGCTAACAAATTTCAAAACTATTTTTCCTGAAATAACCAATTTTTTTTCTGCAAAACCTTTATAGGTGTCAGCCATTCTTCTAATAACTGAATTAGATTGTTTTTCATCTGAAGAAGCACATAAGCGTGAAAGACTCCATTCCTTTTCCGGAAGATATGCACTATATTTCAATTGAGAAAAAACTACTTTTTTAGACTCATCAAAATTTTTTCCTCCGTAATACTCTGTCATATCGATTGAATACAGCAATGATTGATTTTCCATTACAACAGAGTCTTCCCACGCTGGTCCTTCCACAACAACAGCATTCAACTCGTTTTCTGGTTTTAGCATTTCAATCACTTTTTTCCCTACCCAAATCAAGTGAAAATCATCTCCTGCATTCGAAGCGATAGCCCCTGCATGATTTAAACTTCCTTTCATACAAATTCTCCTATCTTTCTTATATCATTTTGGGATTTTTATTGTTTCATAATCCGTTGCCTTGTCTTTTTAGACACTTTTCTCTCAATAATTCTTTCTTTTTACAAACAATGAATTATTTTGATAATGGTAGTTGTTCACAGTCCAACACTCTTATTAATTACTTTTGTGTTAATATTGGCATTCTCTTTTATTAGCCCCAATATTTTACCATCACTACTATCAATCGCCCTTGCTACTGTTTGGGAAAACTACTTTCCACATTTCTCTTATGATTTAGCGAAATTATAACTGTAACATAGTTTTCTTAAATGTCAAACACATCTTTCTCATATCTGACTACAATCAAAAGCACTCCATGACCTGTCTGTTCTATATGATCCAGCTAAAACATTGTCTGCTAGAATTCGAAATACACAGGTTTAATCTTTCCCTTACAAATATCTTCTAATGCAGGTCCATCTGACGAATCTCTCACTGATATAATTTCAATACTATCACCAAACATATACACAGCCGACAGTATCTTGACCAATGATTGTGCAGACAGGTATTAAGCATGCCTTCCTGAAATAAAGAAAAGTCAGTACCACCAGCTCTGCTAGAGATTTTATGACTCGTTCAAACATCTCTCTTCCTCAGGAAGTTAATAAACTTTAACCACATTATCCCTCTTTCATATTGCATTATCCATTTTCATCCATTTCACCCATCTTAAGTATACTTTAATTTTAAAAAGGTATCAAGAAGGACAAGAATATGATAACCCAAAGCTCGTAGAAATGTTTTCAGCTAAAATTTTAATGGAAAAATGTACATTTGCTGTCTTACCTAAATGATGCCTTTAAGTACAAATCGACTGATAATCCAGTATTATCATTT
>CAMWMM010000370.1 GCA_947175285.1 uncultured Lachnospiraceae bacterium | reverse complement strand
GAATATAAATATGCATCTAACTCAAGAATGGTAAATAGTTTGTATGTCTATTATCATTTACAAAAAGAGGAGGAATTAGCGAAAAAATACTATGAAATGATTGCAATTCCTACGGAAGAAATCGGAGTGTTGGAACAGATGAGTGAAGAATTTATGATAAAATGCAAAGAGGTATATGAAGGTATGAAGTGAAATGAATCTATGAAAAAGCATGTAATAAAATAGTAACTAATCAGCGTTCCTTGGGATTAATCTTAAGTTTTTGTAAACCTTCAAACTGATGTAAGATAAAATTGCTCAGTTTGGAGGTTTATTATGGCGAGATAAAGAAAACTCTCACCAGAACGTAAAGCGTTCATAAACACTCTCATCGAGCATTACCATCTGGAGGATGCTGCGGATGTGCAGGAAATGCTCAAAGAGCTGTTAGGAGATACCCTACAGGGCATGCTGGAAACCGAGATGGATAAAAACTCGGATACTCAAAGTATGACTTCCGTAAAAAAGAAACAGATGACAGCCGTAACGGTTACAGCAAAAAGAGAGTCACTTCATCCCTGGGGGAGATTGCTCTCTTGTTAAATTTCATCAAAAGCAGTAATAAGTATTCCGTGTATTATCCAATGATTATCTTTGCATTGTCTACTGGACTTCGTGTCGGAGAATTGACTGGGTTACGGTGGACGGATGTGGATATGAAAGAAAATGTAGTACATATCAGACAACAGCTTATTTATAGGAATTTAGGTGACGGTTGTAAATTCCATATTCAGGATTTAAAGACAGATGCAGGGAAACGTGATATTCCTCTGACAGAAAACGCGAGAAAGAGCCTGATTAGGCAGAAAGAATTGTATCTTCTGTTGGGTAAGGCAATGAAGCCGCAGGAGGTTGAGGGAATTTCTGATTTTGTCTTTACCAATACACAGGGAAAGCCTTATGCCACAAATGCCATTAATTTTGTTCTTGATAATGTTGTTAAGGCGTATAACAAATTAGAGGCTGCACAGGCAGGAAAGGAACACAGAGCGCCGGAACTGTTACCGCATGTTTCAGCGCACATATTAAGGCATACTGCTTGTACAAGACTGGCAGAGTCAGGGCTTGAACCTAAAGTACTGCAGTATATCATGGGTCACGCCAATGTGTCTGTAACACTTGATGTATATACTCATTTGGATTTTGCGCAGATTCAAGAAAAGATGGAAGCTGTACAAGAGAATATGAAGATTGGATAGAAAAGAATGCACCTGCTGCCATCTGATATAAAATATTATATTTGGCAGCAGGATTTTTTCGCAAAAGGTACAGAAAAGGTACAAAATACGGTTTTGTAAAAGTAACCACACCCGAAAAACTCCCATTTTATCAGCTTTTTAGAAATAGTTTATACAATTTTAGCACTCACCTCTTGACAGTGCTAACAAAATGCAGTATTGTTATATTGCAACTAGAACAAAGAGGAGGAGTCTGTTATGAATTTGACGAAATTTACACAAAAATCGATACAGTCAGTGGAACAGTGTGAGAAGCTGGCATATGAATACGGCAATCAGGAAATCGAGCAGGAGCATCTTCTTTACAGCCTTCTTACGATAGAAGACAGTTTGATTCTGAAACTGATTGAAAAAATGGAGATTCAGAAAGAGTATTTCCTAAACCGCGCAGAGCAGGCGCTGCAGAAGCGTGTCAAAGTTCAGGGCGGACAGATTTATATCGGAGCGGATTTGAACAAAGTGTTGATAACGGCGGAAGATGAAGCGAAGCAGATGGGTGATGAATATGTTTCCGTAGAACATCTTTTCCTTGCCATGCTGTCGCACCCGAATAAAGAAATGAAGGAAATTTTCAGGGAATTCGGCATTTCCAGAGAACGCTTTTTACAGGCGCTTTCCACGGTGCGCGGGAATCAAAGGGTAACTTCCGACAACCCGGAGGCAACTTATGATACATTGGAGAAATACGGACAGGATTTGGTGGAAAAAGCCAGAGAACAGAAGCTGGACCCTGTTATCGGAAGAGATAATGAAATCCGCAATGTTATCCGCATACTTTCCAGAAAAACAAAGAACAATCCGGTTTTAATCGGTGAACCCGGCGTAGGTAAGACGGCAGTTGCCGAGGGACTTGCCCAGCGTATCGTTCGCGGGGATGTGCCGGAGGGATTGAAGGATAAAAAGATTTTTGCACTGGATATGGGTGCGCTTGTTGCAGGTGCAAAGTACCGGGGCGAATTTGAGGAACGTCTGAAAGCGGTGCTGGATGATGTGAAAAACAGCGACGGGCAGATTATTTTGTTCATTGATGAGCTGCATACGATTGTCGGGGCTGGAAAGACAGACGGTGCACTGGATGCGGGCAATATGTTAAAGCCCATGCTGGCAAGGGGCGAACTGCATTGTATCGGTGCGACCACACTGGATGAATACCGTCAGTATATTGAGAAAGATGCAGCTTTAGAGCGGCGTTTTCAGCCTGTTATGGTGGAAGAACCTACGGTGGAGGATACGATTTCCATTCTGCGCGGTTTAAAAGAGCGTTATGAAGTTTATCATGGTGTCAAAATTATGGACAATGCGCTTGTCAGTGCGGCAGTGCTTTCCCACCGCTATATTTCTGACCGCTTTTTGCCGGATAAGGCGATTGACTTAGTAGACGAAGCCTGCGCCCTGATTAAAACAGAGCTGGACTCCATGCCGACGGAACTGGACGAACTGCGGCGCAAAGTCATGCAGCTTGAAATTGAAGAAACGGCATTGAAAAAAGAAGATGACCGATTAAGTCAAGAGAGACTGCAGAACCTGCAAAAAGAGCTGGCGGAGTCAAAATCTGAACTGGATAACAGAATGGCTCAGTGGGAAAATGAAAAAGCATCCGTTGAAAAACTCTCTAAAATCAGAGAGGAAATTGACGAGACTAATAATCAGATTCAGGTGGCACAGCGCGAGGGAGATTATGAAAAGGCGGCGGAACTCAGCTATGGCAAGCTCCCTGCATTAAAGAAGCAGTTGGAAATAGAAGAGGAAAAAGTAAAGAATCAGGACCTTTCCCTTGTGCATGAGAGCGTTTCGGAAGAGGAAATTGCAAGAATCATTTCCCGATGGACAGGTATTCCGGTTGCAAAGCTGACAGAGAGCGAGCGGAATAAGACGCTGCATCTGGACGAGGAACTGCATAAACGCGTCATCGGTCAGGAAGAAGGCGTGACGAAAGTAACGGAAGCAATTATCCGTTCCAAAGCGGGCATCAAAGACCCGACTAAACCGATTGGGTCATTCCTGTTCTTGGGACCTACTGGAGTCGGTAAGACGGAACTGGCAAAGGCGCTTGCGGCATCTTTGTTCGATGATGAAAACAACATGGTTCGTATCGATATGAGCGAATATATGGAGAAATATTCGGTATCCAGACTGATTGGAGCGCCTCCGGGATATGTCGGTTATGAAGAGGGCGGACAATTGACCGAATCAGTCAGAAGAAAACCGTATTCCGTTGTGCTCTTTGACGAGATTGAGAAAGCGCATCCGGACGTATTTAATGTGTTATTACAGGTATTAGATGACGGACGCATTACGGATTCTCAGGGAAGAACGGTGGACTTTAAAAATACGATTCTCATTATGACATCCAATATCGGGGCGGAATATCTGCTGGACGGTATAGACGAAGAAGGTAATATCAGACCGGAGGCGGAAGAAATGGTGTTAAATGATTTGCGGAACCATTTCCGTCCGGAATTTCTGAACCGTCTGGACGAGACGATACTTTTCAAACCATTGACCAAAGGAGTCATAGGTGGAATCATTCAGTTAATTATAGCGGATTTGAACAAGCGTCTGGCTGACAGGGAGCTTTGCATAGAACTGACAGAAGAAGCGGAGCGGTTCATTGTAGATAATGCTTACGACCCCGTTTATGGTGCAAGACCGTTAAAACGCTATATCCAGAAGTATGTAGAAACACTGTCCGCTAAATTGATTCTGGCAGATGAGGTGGCGGCAAAAGATACCATACTGATTACCGTAAAAGAGAATAAATTGACCGCCGAAAGAAAATAAGAGAGAAGCGGACCGGATAGCAGATATCCGGTCTGTTTTTTATTCAGAGAAAAAAGAAGATGTTTCTGCCTTCCTGAAAGTATGGTAGAATGAAAATGCAGGTTGAGAGAAAGGAAGTGTGGCTATAGTGATAACAAGAGTATACTTCGTGCGTCATGCACAGCCGGAGCATATGTGGGAGAATGACAGAACCAGACCTTTGACGCCGGAGGGGAAAAAGACAGTGCGGTTGTACTGGATTTTTTGAAAGACAAGGACATCAATGTCTTTTATTGCAGTCCTTATCAGAGAAGCCTTGATACGATTGCGGATTCTGCGGCATTTTACGGACTGGAAATTGTAACGGACGAGAGACTGCGCGAGCGGGAAAAAGGGGCAGACGGCAACAACCACGGTATGTTTGAAAAGCGATGGGCGGATCATGATTACCATGAAGAGGGCGGCGAGTCCATCAATATGGTGCAAAAGAGAAATATAGCGGCGCTTTCGGAAATACTGGCAAAGCATAAAGGTCAAAATATTGTCATCGGCACACACGGAACGGCGCTTAGCCGCATTTTAAATTATTACTGTCCGGAGTTTGGCTGTAAGGACTTTCTGCGTATCATAGACTGGATGCCTTATGTGATTGAACTTGATTTTGAAGATGATAAACTGCTTTTACAAAAAGAGCATTGCCACATAGAAAAGGAGTTTAAGGGGAAAGAACGTGCTGATAAGGTGCAGAAATAGAAAGGGCAAGGTAAAAGTTTATGAGATATCCTGATTTTTTAGCTCCAAACGGAACAATCGGCTTCGTGGCTCCCTCATTTGGATGTGCTACAGAGCCATACAAGAGCGCTTTTAAAAATGCGCAGAAAATATGGACTGCGGACGGATACAAGCTGCAGTTTGGTGAAAACTGTTATGCGCAGGAGGGTATCGGTATCAGCAATACGCCGTACAAATGTGCAAAAGAACTGGAGACATCTTACTGCGGAGAGGATAATGATGTGATTATTTCATGCGGCGGCGGTGAGTTGATGTGCGAAATTCTGGACGATGTTGATTTCGAGAAGATAAAACAGGCGAAACCGAAGTGGTACATGGGATTCTCGGATAATACGAATATGACATTCCTGCTGACAACGTTATGCGATACGGCTTCTGTTTACGGTCCCTGCGCAGCGGCGTTCGGCATGGAGCCGTGGCATCCGTCCCTGTACGATGCAATGGATGTTTTATGCGGCAGGA
>CAMWMM010000369.1 GCA_947175285.1 uncultured Lachnospiraceae bacterium | reverse complement strand
TGATAATATAGTTTTTTGTATCCGGGATAACAAAGAATTGCCCCTTAAATTAAAAGGAATTAATCTGTACGAAAAATATTTATATAAGGCATATTTGATTGGAGCAAATTTGATTGGAGCAAATCTGGTTGGGGCAGATTTAAGAGAAGCGGATTTAAGAGGAGCAAATTTAAGTGGGGCAAATTTAAGCGGTGCAAAATTAAACGGGGCAAATTTAAGCGGAGCAGATTTAAGCGAGGCAGATTTAAGCAATGCAGATTTAAACGGAGCGGATTTAAGTGAAACAAATTTAAGCAAAGCAAATTTGGTAGGAGCCTATTTATGTAATGGAAATCTAAGCGGAGCAAATTTAAGTAAAGCATATTTAATAGAAATATATTCTGGAAGTGCAGATTTTAGAGGAGCAAATTTAAGCGGGGCAAATTTACTTAAAGTAGATTTAAGAAGAGTAGACTTAAGAGGAGCAAATTTAGATGAAGCATATTTAAAAGATTTGAATTTAAACGAAACTATAATTGATGAGAAGCATGTGGATTGGATTCGTGAAAAAAATAATTTAAGTGGTAGTAGGGTGCAGCTTTCTGAAACAGATGAGGTCATAAGTTATGAAGAATATAGTAGTAGAAAGCGGAAAAAGAAGTTATAAAATTTTTTGTAAAAATGCTAATATTCGAGTATCGGCAAAGTCTTGGACAACCTGCTGTTAATCCAAAACTTTGCCGTTATTTGCTCTAAGCCTCTTATTTTCTTCAAACAGCTGCTGGATGAGAGAATTTTGTTCGGCGCTGAGCCGAAGCATCGTATTGGAAGCTTCATTGATATAGTCGTTTTCGGAAGCTAACATATGAATCTCCCTCCAATGTTGAAGACTTAATAATTCTGTCTTGAATAATCTGGTTCAATGATTAGCCATTCATTTTATATAATTCTAGCTGGGACTTTAAACATGTAATTTCATCAGCCATATTTGCGATAATATCATTTTTTTGGGCAATGATATGCTTATAAGTCCGAATTTCCCGATAGTATTCTTCCCTGTCCTGACACCGTTTCCGGATATCTTCTTCGGCACTGAGCCGAAGCATCGTATTGGAAGCTTCATTGATATAGTCGTTTTCGGAAGCTAACATATGAATCTCCTCCCAAGTTGTGGCTTTGAACAATTTTGCCCAATAATCAATCTGGTATTTTTTATCTTCGTCAGTTGCTAAATCTATCCGAGATAAGTCTACCACACTCAGGATGAAGTTGTCACTATAAACTTCATGATTTTTTACATTAATTAGTTTGTAGGTAGCATAAAATTCCGGTGATTTTTCAAAAAGGGTATAAGCAAGAAAGCCGATATGTATCACCGGCTGCACCTCGCAATATTCCTGTCCATGGTCAAGTTGGTCGAAAGAGCGGCAGAGATAAATGAGGGAGCGGTTCTGCCAGTCAATCTTATTAGCGACCTGCATTTCTAAGTTTATCAGAGTATGATCATTAAGCAGGACATTGATATCCAACCGGAATTCTTTATTGTCGATAGCTTCGCCCAGAATAATCGGATTTGTAATCTCGACAGAAATGAGCTCCTCTTCTGAAAGGTGGAGCAGAGAACATATGAGACCGCGTAGAACTTTGTTGTTGGACTGCAGGACAGCGCGGAACATGTAGTCATTGGTCATATTGTAGCGGAGTGGACCGCTGGCGTTCTGTGCGGTAAGGAAGGACTCAGCGTGTCGGGAAGTAACAGATTTGTCTTGATTCATAGAAATGTCTCCTTTGTAAGATAGAATTGTATTAGTTGGCTCATGACGGAACATGATGCCGGAAAGTAAATATGAGTTTGTTATAACATAGATAAATATAAAATTCAATTCTTTTAAATAGGTAAAAATGGAGAAAAAGTAAAGACGGAATACCGTTTGTAAAATAGAAATGTCATGATGCGGATAACAAAAGGACTATTTTCCGTTTAGAATACAAGATATAGTATTGTGCATTTTTATATTCTTCTCTGGAATTAGAAGAACTAGATGCGAAATTACAAAGATAAAAGATTGACAAACAGAGAGAAAATATATAGAATATTTGCATTAAGACGATAATATTTTAACTTAAAAACAATACAAAGAAAGGAGTATTCTGCATGTCATTACAAGAGGCTGAAACAAAATTATCAGCACTAAACAATCGTATAGCTGAATTACTAAAGGAGCGTGAAAAGGCTTTAAAAGAATGGTACATTGCCTTCAACACAGAGAATCAGGAAAAAATTACTTGTATAGCAGAAGGGGTAGGTGTAAACGAGGATGATGTTTATTATTTATATCTGATTAATAGAGATTCAAAGATGCTTGTGTGTCATATATATTGTGATTATAAGAAATGCAGCATAGAGGAGTTTTACAAACAGATTGATATTTCCATGCGCCTTTTGAGCGAAGCCAATGGGCGTGGCTTTGATATTACGGAACTTCATAGAAATCTTGTTTATGAAAAAGCTATGGAGATTAGGGAGCGTGCAAGAGAAGCTGTAAATTGCTCTGATATTGAGAAGCACGACAAATCTTAAAATACCCCGTGCATTTTCCACACATTTATGATATGCTATTCATGATATATTTGCACTGTATAAAATATATCATGAATAGCATTTTTGAAATGTAGAATCATCTACTGTTTAGGAGAGGAATCCATAATGTCTAAAAGAAGAGAATATACATGGTGGGCGGATAAATGTATCATACTGCTTATTGTTTTTTCCATGCTTGCCATTGTGGATATAGAAATTGCAGGTTTTCCGCTTTATGTATTGTTGCTTTTGATAGTGACAGCAGGGTGGATGACAATCCGGATGAGATTCCATGCAGGAAATGAAAATTTCCTGAAGCCACGCAGCCTGACGGATATTGCAGCAGTTATTGCCATTGGCATTGGAATGTTTTCTGTTATTTATAAACTTTTTCAGAATCCCGATAAGACAACAGTTGATTTTTCAATCAATGCGGAGATAATTGCGTTTGCGCTGCTTTATTTTTTGTTGTCTTCGGGTATACAGATGAAATTGCTTTACATAGATTTCATTTTATATGGAGGGCTTCTCGCTTCGACAGTTTTTATGCTTCCCTTTTTTATGGAAGAGCAGATGGATTTTTTTACAAAAACACTGTTTCAGGATGCGGGTGCGGCATCATCTTATTTCCTGCTTCTTAGCATGTTTGGTGTTTATAGATATTGCACATGTAAAGACAGGCTGCGGTCATGCTTTTATTTATCGGTATCGGGAGTTGCCTTCTTTTCCCTGTTCCTGAATCATAATGTTATAAGTTTTTGGCTGATGTCCATTTATTTTATTGCAATGCCAGTGATACTCCGCCCGACAGCACTGCTTGTAAAAAAAGATATGCAGATGTTTTTCTTTTTTGTTTTGATGCTGAGTAATATGAGTCTGCTGACAGGGTATACAAAGGTTATCGTAAAAGAACTGTCTTATTCTTTGGAGCACAGTGTATATTTGGATTTGTTGCTTGCAATTGGCGCCCTTTTCTTTTTTCATTATTGGGACCAGATTCCGGAAGAAATTGATTTGGAACGTCTGGTGATGCGTAAAATGAGACGGGGATATCAGTTATTACTAAAAATAACCGGAATTCTTTTTATAGGTATTGTGCTTGGTTTTGATAAATGGAATAAATTGGGAGATGGAGTCTTTGATACGGCATTTACCGGGTTTGCCGTGCCTCTTTCAGACAGCGCCCGGCAGACAGAAAGTGCGTTTTATGTCTGCTTTCGCGATATAGGAATTATCGTCAGCATATTTATTATTATTTTTTCCATTTTATTAGCGGACAGGATGTATCGGAAATTCAGTTTCGACAGACCTGTAACGGGAAACATGATTCTGATTTCGAGTATTTTTATGATACAGCTGTTTTTCTGGAAACCGGCGGTTAATACGTTGGCGGTTTATCTTATTTTATTTTTTGGAGCCGCTTTTAATATAGAAGAAAAGGTAAAAGTAACTAGCATAAAAATTCGAAAAGAAGAGTTATGGCAGCGGGATGCGCCTTCTGCCATCTTCAATAAAAATAAACCGGAGAAAGGACATGGTTATAAAGATGAAAAAGCAAACAACTGAGATGAAGGATAAAAAGGAATATTTCAAAACAAAAATGAGGCGGGCATTGATTATTGCAGGCATATTATATGGCATATTTGGCATGAAAACGTCTGCGATATGCGTGCAGGCAGCGCAGGACGAATCACAGACGACGTCCTATAATCAGCTTATGGTAGCAGAGCAGAAGGTGGACATGAAAGCAGAGCCGGATGTCGATGCAGTAACGCTCATGTCATACCAAAAAGGAGATTTGGTGTTTGTTACAGGAGAAACGGCAGGCGGATGGTATCTTGTAATGTATCAGGATAAAAACGGATATGTGGAAAAAGGGGCGTTAATCGTACAGGAATTGGATGTAGAAGGCATAGATGCAGAAATGGCTAGGTATGAACAGGAAGGAAAGCTGGTGGTGGAAACAGTGGAAAAATATCACTCGGAGTCAAGGCGTTCTAAAATATGGGGCGGTGTTATTATTACGTTGGTGTTTGGTATTTTTGCAGTCGGTATCTTTTCAGCGTTGAAAGCGAAAAAGGAAGAGGAGTCCGGTAAGGCGGACGGGAAGAGTTTAGAGATTGAAGATTGGAATGCATAGAGAAAAGGCATAGTCAGAATACTGGCTGTGCCTTTTTTGATGCCATCTCTATTGCAATACCCAAAGAATCTTGCTAAAATTGTAACAAATCAATTCGGCATGCGGACGGAAGCTGTGAACCGAAAGAAAGGCAAGATAATTACAATGGAAACGAAAGACGATTTAGTGGTAGGCGGGTACCATTTTGCGACAATAGCGGATGCTGAAACGGCAAGACTGGATGCCAAACGCATCAAAAATCTGGAAGATAATCTTGATTATAAAAAGCCGCAGAATGTGCTCATGCTATATAATAAAGCGTTGGATACCAGAATTTTGCAGACTCCGATAGGGTTCGCTTATCTGCTGCAGATACAGGAACAATTAAAACGCTGTGGTATAGAGACGGACAAAATAAAACCGATTCCGTTATATACAACATTCAGTAATAAGACGGAGGCAAACCGTTCTATCAAACGAAGTATTGCGGCAAGGCAGCCGGAGTATAAGGGAAGGTTTATCACATCGGTCTGTCTGAATGTGATTATGGTAATTGTTATTCTTTCTATGTTTGGGATCTGTTTAAAAAGTGAATCTCCGAATATCATTAATTATAAAAGAGCGATTGAGAATGAATATTCCGAGTGGG
>CAMWMM010000368.1 GCA_947175285.1 uncultured Lachnospiraceae bacterium | reverse complement strand
TTCCTTTGCTCTTCGCATTTTTAGAAAATCCAGCACCAACCATCAGCGATGCCTTTCCATATTTTCTATATTCTTTAAGCCGCATGGCAATGTCTTCTGCACAAGAATAAACTCGTTCCAAACCCATAAAACTTCCCTCCAATATTTATCTGTGTTACCATAATTCTCGATAATAATATTTCATCCACTTCTGCCTTCAAATTTATTTTATCACCTTCTCTGCAAATGTGGAAATTATTATTTTTTCACTATCTGATTAATATTTCCGCTAACATTATTCATTTCCTTTCGCAATTGCATTAGCCAGATCACCCAAAACTGTTACTCTATAACCAAAGCCATAATCTGACCAACCATATCAGCATCCGTATATTTTGTCAAATAGGGAATTGTCAATTGAAAATTCTTCTTTTTCACTCCCGAAATCTTCCTGATATCTGACCAGTAAAAAACCTCACCACTTTCTTTCAATTTTTTATACGCCCATATAATCTTTCTCGCCCAGCTTTCAGGATATGATTCTGTATACCTCTCAAAGATAGCCTTACACCTTGGCATATTTTCAAGCTGATGTCCCAGCAGATTCATTTCACGGTACACAAGCTTCTCTGATACTCGTTCTGGTCTGCCACTCTCGCTAGCTGTTCCATCATATACATCCTTGGCAAACTTTTCTAATACAGGAGCCGTTTCCATATCCAGCAGTTCCCAATCCACAGGAGCGGCATCTTTCATGTAATGACTATCCTTTTCCCGATTAATCTGCTCTACTGTCAGGGACGGTGCTGTTAATTCCTCTGGCTTCATCCCTAAGAAAAAAGCTATCTGGCAGATAACCGAAAAATCAGCCCCGCCCTCTAACAAAGCCCTCTGAATCTGATACATACTTGCTATGCTACATATGCCCATTCCCCTGTAAAATTCATTCATATCGTCAGCAAGCATCTTTGTATATCTGCTCCGGCCAGACGGTTTCAAATATTTCGTCCTGCTCATTCCATCATACAGGATAGAGCTTATTGAAATATCATTATCAAAATCCATAGGTGCATCAAATATTGAATCCAAATATTCTACAAACCGGATCATCAATGAATCATTTTCATAGACTACATCACTATTGTATGTATAATTTTCTGCAGGACAGAACGTAAAACTCTGTTCACTCTTTGCAGGCACACTTGATTCCATAAGCATACACTTATGCTTTGTACATATACGCATATTTCGTATCTGATGCCTCCTATGCCAATAGGCTTCACCATAAATATCCCTGTCCTCTCTAACACATAATGGACAGAACCGCAGATATCGTTCTCCTTCGCCTCTGGGAAGGACAGGAAACAAATGATGGATATCACAGGGATCATGGCCTAAATGGTATAATGCCGTTTTCTTTCTCTCTAATGGAATAAACCGCGCATACTGGGGATACATGGTATGATCCAGAACCAGCTTGTCCAAAGGATACATTTTATCAATCTGCTCCCTTGCTTCTGGATTAAGATTTCCGATAAATTCCTTGCTTGGATTGTCTGACCTTTTGCAGTATAATTCCTGCAGTGCCATCTTGTGCGAAAAACAGCCCGAATGGACATAGTACCTGCAAAACCAGCTATATACCAGTTCATCAGGATAAATAGTCGGTAAATACGCAATCATACTGCCACCTCCACGACTGTCATATGCTCTTTCAATAGCTTCACTATATCCATATCTTTATCCCTAGCATCAGCTACCAGACTAGCAATTGTAAATTCTCCATCATATCCATCTTTTTCACAATCTTTTACAGCCTTAACAGATACTTTTCTTTTGGGCTTAGATGTCTGCTTTTTCTGTTCAGGATGAATAAACCCATGTAGCATAGACAGACGTTGCTGATACGCTTCATTTAATGATTCCATATCCAGAACTTCTTTACCATTGAGAATGGCAATCTCCTGTGCATCATGGATAAGGGAGACCACCACCGATATATTTCCCGAAGTATGTTCATAAAGCCATTCCATGACTGCATCAGTGATCTCCGTTTTCTGCTTCACATACTGATATGAAAATACAGTCTCGCAAAATGTCCTGAAATCTGCTCCATACTCCATCACGTCATACCGTAACCCCAGCGACCTTCGTGCAAGCTGCACAGCCTGTTCAAAGAATACAGCACTCTCAGGAGTACCCACCATACAGATCGATATACCACTGTTATTGATTAGCTGGGTAAGCATACCAACAAGACTCCTGCCATTCCTGCTGTTGCATACATTCTGGATCTCGTCCACTACCAGCAGTCCGATATGGTTCAATGCTACCTGGCTTACGCTCCCGATCAGCATATCTGTTGTCGTTCTGGCCCGTAACGCATTCTGATAATATTTACTGTCTATGACTTCATCTACTTTCCTAAGGATTTCCAACAGCAGTCCTTTTACAGAGGAATCAAAGGGACACTGGACACAGATACAGGGAATTATCTTCGTATATGGATCACCTACTTCAATCACCCTATTCTCGGTGATCAAAGTAATTGCCCTGCTGATAGCTGAACTCTTGCCAATACCAGACGCACCGATGATCGTAAAGCTGTCAGAACCACCCATGATGCCGCTGTACTCCTGCTGCATAGTGGCTTTATAGTTCTGATTCCGCTGCTGTACAGCCAATTTTGTATCTTTCTTCTGCAATGACCGAAGCAAAGCCAGATACAGTTTGCTATAGATCTCCAATGACATCTGGGATGGTACATATATCCTGTAGATGTCGGAGAGTGCCACGAGACGCACAGGAACATCAGCAGTACGGATGGCATCATCATATTCCGGTAACACCTCCAGCTCAGATAACAATTCACTTCCTGACTTCATTGGCGGTATTGCTTGAATTATATTTGTGAGATCACCCATGACTCTTTTCCTCCTTCATGTAATCCTGATGGTGTATGTCCTGCTCCCTTTTCCTCGTGGTGCGGATATTCTTCATGCGGACATCCATATGACCACTGACACTGCCCGCAATCGCCTCAATATGCTGTGCCAGATTAATTTGAGCCTGCAGATTATCCTTCTCTGCACTTTTTATAATCGTCTTCTGACTGTCCTGCAACTCCTGTACTCCTGCAAGGTCTTTCCCCTTATATCGAGACTCTATCAATACAAATTCCACATATGAACCATTTTCCAGTAACCATACAGAAGTCACATCTTCTGGATTGTAAGCCACGGTCACATTGCCGCCGGACAGATACTGCTCTGTATATCCCTCACAGTGATACCGTAACTTGTTTACTTTCAGACCTGTCCTGTCAAATCTTCCTGTAGTTCTTGGCAGCAGCGTCAGTATCAGCTCCCTGCTCCCTACATTTATCAGGTTAGCCCCCATCTGCGACTTCCCCCATTCCCAGATACAGGATGCACAGGGCTTCACTTTGGCAGCTATCATAGATTCAGTATAGGGAAAATTCTCTATAATCCGTTGGGAGTTATAGTAAATGATGCAATGAAGGATGATCTTCTCAAAGTCTTTCATGGTCAGACGGGCATCCTTGCGGTAATCATGTGCTCCCCGTTCCTGATAATCAGGCTCTATCACACCTTTTCCCTTCAGATGTTTCTTGTATGAATCCTGTATCAGGTCAAAGAACTTCTCTACCTGTCCTTTCAGTTCCGGCCTGTAGGATGGAAGATTGACCACAGTAACACCCAACTCTGCGATCTGCTCAAATTTCTCCGATTTATATTCTCTCCCCATATCGGTAACAAACGTAGCTGGAAGCTTATCACAATCCCAATCTCCTGATTGAATGGAGATACCAAACTTCCGACACCATAACACTTTATCTGTAATGATATTCAGCATCAGTCCCCGAAGGCTGTATACCCCACCTTCCCATGACAGTGAATATCCACAACACAGACTGCTATAAGCATCAATACAGGCTGTCAGGATCGGCCTGCCAACCAAACTGCCTGCATCATTGACAAGATAGATATCGCACACTGTAGCATCCAGCATCCCTATACCAACACTCGGAGCAAACTCCTGTACCCCTTCACCTGTAAGGGGACGGTTATTCCGCTGGTAGTTTTTCAATCCATCCCTAGAAATATAGAAATTCTGCAACTTCCTTGTCTTACGGTAGAAATAACGGAACTGATAAAATGAAGGATATTCTCCTGCCAGCACACCCATGACATCACAGTACTTCTCTTTGAGCATCATTGTATAGGCGGTCATAAGGGACTGCTTTTTTGTGGTATAGAAAAACTTGTTCAACGCCCAACGCATATGTTTCTCATCCTGAGTCAGTTCCCGTTCCTCCTGACGCTTTTTCGGAGCAAGAGCTGTTATCTCCATATGAACCAAATAGCGACAAAGATAATTTCTGACAGTCTGCTTGGATACCTTATACTCTTTTGCTGTAGAACATATCAACCGTGATCTCACTCTCTCATCTGCAATGAAAGATAGAATAGGTGCAATCATTGTATACCGTTCATACATAACCCTTCTCTGGTCTGCATCCAAAGCATCAACATCAGCAATAGTAAATCCTGTAACATCAGACAGTTCATCATCACTATACTCAGAATAAGATCTCAATGATTCGGATTCCGCCCATACTGGCATGATCTGTTTAATACAGTCCATGATCAGAATCCGGTTTTCCTGAATCTCCAACACTCGGACAATACTGTCACCAGAACGGAGCAGATCATACTTCTTCATCAATGACCAACCCCCAATCTGTAACCCCATGTCGAATCCAGTACTCCCTTGAAGCATCCAACAGTTTTACCGTCAATGGTTTCATCAGTAATTTACGGAATACACATTCCCGCACCATCAGATCACCGTCAACTTTTGTACAGACAAAATCCGATGTATACTCTCCCACATCAAGCCCATCCAGTAAAACATTACACCTGATCTCCTTGATCTCGTCACTCTCTTGTAACAGATCGGCATAAGCATACTGAATGGCATCATAAGTCCTGCATACCTCCTCACACTTTCTGATCATCCGCTTTTCGCATCGCCCTTTAAAGTTCTTTTTCCTCATACTTACAAAACCTCCCATATGGGAACATCCTGCGTTTTTCCCAAAAACAGCTCCCAAAAACAATTCCCAAAAATGAAATCAGCACACTTTTGGGGAATTGGGCTTTCATTTTAGGGAAAGTGAAATTCTCAAAATCCACTATTTACAAAGATTTCAAGCCTGTTATCATTTTCCCAAAAACACTTCCCAAAAATAAAATCAGCACACTTTTGGGGAAGTGGGGGTTATATTTTGGGGAAAGAGAAATTCTCAAAATCTACAATCTACAATGATTTCAAGCCTGTATAGTGA
>CAMWMM010000367.1 GCA_947175285.1 uncultured Lachnospiraceae bacterium | reverse complement strand
TTATATACCAGAAATTTTTACGGAGGAAGAATCGGATTTTAAGTTCTCAGTCGGGGGGCAGCAGATCATTCCTAAAATAATCCACTATTGCTGGTTTGGAAATGCCCCTGTCCCAAAACATTTTCAGAACAATATTGATACATGGAAAAGGTGTTGTCCCGACTATGAAATAAAACAATGGAATGAAAGTAATTATGATATTTCAAAAAATAAGTACATGCTCCAAGCATATGAAAGAAAAAAATGGTGATTTGTCCCAGACTATGCAAGGCTTGATATTATAAATACACACGGGGGAATTTACCTCGATACGGATGTAGAATTGTTAAAAACATTTGATGTGCTCCTGCAGTTTGGCATGTTTTGCGGGTTTGAGAGTAAGGAAAGAGTTAATATGGGGCAGGGCTTTGGCGCCAAGAAGAACCACTGGCTCATAAAGAAGATGTTGGAAGAATATGAAAGGATAGATTTTTTGGATTCTGACGGAAATGCAAATACAGTGCCGTCTCCTGTCTATCAGACCAGGGTTTTGAAACGATTGGGAATTACTATCGATGGAACACTCCAGCAAGGGGAAGACTTTATCGTATTTTCACCGGAATATTTTTCACCTGTGAATGAATTTGGATATGGCGTTCCGACAAAAAATACATTTTCTGTCCATCAGTATGCGGGAAGTTGGTATGACAAGGAGCAACAGGCAGTAAAAAAGAGGATTGTGGAAAATTACCGTTTTATTATCGGCCGTGTTGATGATGCATATGGAGGGCAGAAGTAGGGATGGTAAGTATAATAATTCCTGTTTATAATGTTTCTGAATATCTGGAACGGTGTCTGGAAAGTGTATGCACGCAGACCTACAGAGACTTGGAGATTATCTTGGTGGACGATGGCTCGAATGACGGATCGTCATACATATGCGATGTCTTTAAGGCACGGGATAGCAGGATTACAGTGATACATAAGGAGAATGGCGGCCTGGTCAGTGCAAGGAAAGCTGGACTTATGGTTGCACGGGGGGACTATGTCGGTTTTATTGACAGCGATGACTGGATAGAAAGTGAAATGTATGAGCACCTCCTTTCATGGGCAGTAAAATATCAGGCAGATATAGTGCTTGCGGGCTGTATAGAAGAAGTAGGTGGCCAGGCCCTTTGCAGGACAAACCGGATAAAATCGGGAGTATATGATAAGGAAAAACTGCGGGAGGAGGTATATCCCTATATGCTTTGCATGCAGGATTTTTTTAGTATTGGTATCCAGCCGTACATTTGGAACAAGTTGATACGGCGTGATTTGGCATATACTCATATGTTGACGGTTGATGACAGGATAAGGGTGGGGGAGGATGTGGCGGCAGTGATGCCAATGCTTGCCATGGCTGACAGGGTGATCATAACGGATTACTGTGATTATCATTATTGTATTCACGAGACTTCTATGATGTGGCAAAAGGCGTGCGTGGAAAAGGAATGGCGCGAGCTATGTATCCTGCATCAATTTCTTTATAAAAGTTTTTCTAAATTTCGGCTGGAAGGTTTCATATGGCGTCAGCTATATCATTATACAGTGAGCAATATGCTTACCAGGGCATACGAAAAGGTGGCTCAGTATAGTGGAGAACGAGTTTTGTGGCCTTTTCGTTATGAGCTCAGCGACAAAAAATGCATTGTATACAGTGCCGGTAATTTTGGGAGGGCAGTTTATTATTATCTGCAAAAATATTTTCATGATAAGGTCTGTCTGTGGGTTGACAGGGAAGCTGAAAGATACCAGTCATTAGGGCTGCCCGTCTGCAGGACTGAAGATGCAGCCAAGGGCAAGGACGCCGACATCCTGGTTGCAGTGATGGACACCAGTCTGGAAAGGGTGATACGGGAAAACCTGACAGCAATGGGTATGGAGAATAAACGCATTTATGGCGTCCGCATTATGGAATCAGAAATTACGAATATATTAAGCATGGCGAATATGCAGTATGGAGGGGATGGGAATGTGTAAAAATGAGTTTCAAATAGAGCACAAGTTTTATATAGCCGGTGCCCACTCCAGAGCACGGACGCTGGCAGCATACATACAATATTTGGCAGATGATTATTCGATTGAGGCATATTTAGTTACGGATGATGAAGACAACCCGGACGAGATTAATAATGTTCCAGTCATCAGGTGGAACATGGATATAAAGCTTAATCCAGATTACCCTGCATTTATCGGGACAAGGGGCGTCTATCATAGGCAGATTGAAGATGCGCTTAGAAAGTCAGGTATAGAGAAGATTTATCCAGTTACGGTTGAATTGGATATGAAACTTCGGAATGCATATTTAAAAAAATATTTTTCTTCTATACATAGGGGGTTCCCAAAAATTGATGATGAAGCTACATTGGGGATGACAGTGGATGATTCACGGACAGATTTATCTGTTTCAAGATGGAAAGTGTGTGTTTATGTTGCAAAATCCATTTTTGATAAGCCGTTAAAGCAGCAGCTTAGGCTTGAGCGTTATGAAAGGGTAATTTATGTTGGTGCGGCATTGTCAAATGGTCGTACGGAAAATGGTGCAATTACAGATGCCACAGGTGATAACATTTCAATGCAGAATAAACAGTTTTGTGAGCTGACAGGGCTGTATTGGATTTGGAAAAATGCGCTGGAGGATATAGTTGGGCTTGTTCACTACAGAAGGCATTTTCTTCTTCCAGGGGATTGGCTGGATCGGATGGAACGTTATGGCATTGATGTAATACTTCCAGTACCTTTGTATGTGGCACCAAGTATAGAAAAGAATTATATGGAACGCCACTATTCGGAAAACTGGTTTTGCATGATGGATTATTTACAGCATTATAATGCGGGGGAGTATCAGCAGATAAAGGAAATATTCCAAGGTAACCTGTATTCGCCCTGCAATATGTTTATTATGCGCAGGAATGTATTAAATGAACTGTGTGAATGGCTATTTCCAATTTTGAATGCAGTTACAGCCCAAGGGGAGACATATAAGGATACTTATCAAAACCGGTATCCAGGTTTTTTGTCTGAACGATTGATTACAGCTTTTTTTGAGATACGCAGGGGGCAATACAAGGTAGTTTATTCCGATAAAAATTTTTATGAAGGGATTTGAGGATGGAAGAATGGCAGAGGTTTATTTAAAATAACATGTACCATAAATTTCCCGATCTAAATGAGGAGGATAGAAGATGCATAAAAGAAATCAATAAAGGATTATTTTATGAGAGTTTTTTCGGTGAAGATTGCAAAAAATACGAAAAAAGGAATAATTGTAGTACTGGCATCTATAGGTGGAACGATATTGGGGACAGTAGTAAAGTATTTAAAGACGAATTGACACATCAAACCGAAATGTCTGAAAAACATCTTTCCATATATCTTATGATGAACCAGAGGGTAAGAGTTAAGCAGGAAAATAAATCAATTGCGCATTATCTTGAGGGTTATGGATACAAGGAAATCGCCATAGAGGGTATGAATTATGTTAGTCGGACATTATTAAACAAGTTAAAGAGCTTTGGTGTAAAGGTTCAATATTGAATTAATTGATAATAATGCCAAACAATTACATTCAGCTGTAGAGGTAGACATTGTGACAGTCAATGGTGAACTGGCAAAGGTAGAGGCAGTTATTGTTACGGCTATAACATTTTTTGAGGAGATTGAAGAAAAGCTGTCGCAGGAGATGGAGTGCCCGGTTTTGTCAATAGAGGATATTTTATATGAGGTTTGACAGAGAATAACTTAAACTTATAGGAGGAAATGTTTTCGCAATTTATATCATTAGGCTCAAATTGTCGAGTTGCCGCGTCAATGGCAAAATATGGTTTCAGAAGTTGGTCAAGACAATTTGACTGGCTGATTACATATAATTTAGAATGGGTATTACACTTTATAGAAAATGATTTCTTGGATTTTTTACAAATAGAAAATCTGGAAAGCCACCAGGGAAAGGAGACACAATTTTTTGACAAGCGGAGTGGTTTTTACTTTCTGCATGACCAGGAATATCCTTTTCGTACAAGGTACAATGAGCTAAAGTTGAAATATCAAAGGCGAATAAACAGATTTATAGAAGAAATTTACGGGGGAGTAACTTGTTTCTTGCGTTTGGTAACAAGGGCGGATGAACTAAAATACATATCAGAAAATGCTCAATATATCAATAATGTCATAAAAAAGAGTAATCGGAAGAATGAAATTGTATTTTTGGTAGATGATAGATTGCCTGTTCCAGCTTCATTACAATTTCAATATTTTGTTATACATATAAGCAAGGAGAATTCACAAGAAGCATTAAGGGGATGCTTTGACAATGCGGATGAGTTTTTAAAATGGTGTGCCAGTAATTATAATAGTTTATCTTTGATGGAAAATTTAATATTTTCTTATAAAGAGCGTGATTATTTTAGTAAAGAACAGTGCTTTTTTACCACACAAAAAAGATATGATATGCTCACAAAATTAATGGATTTTAACTTTGACAATAGCTGCCTGCCGGATCAAGTTATTATATATGGAGCAGGTAATGTAGGGAAAGCTTTTTATTATAAAATAAAAGATAAATGTGATATTAAGTATTTTATTGATGAGAAGTATACTGCTATAGGGAATATTGACGGAATACTGTGTAAAAATTTAAAGGATATTGATTATGATGAACATTGGAGTTTTATTGTTACCCCAACTTATGATTATGAAAAGATTTGCAAAGATATAAAGGAATGTTATGGCAATGCAAAAGTTATTTCATTAGATGATATTTTGGAAGAAACAATGTGATATCTTCAATGTTTATTAATCCTGTACAGTGTTCCTTTATATAGTCACTCCATGGTAACAGCATTTCTATGTCTGCGGGCTCGTTTTTGTATTCCGGCATGTAAAGCAGCAACATGTAAAGATACTGGAACACATTTAGTTTGCTTGCTTTGGCTGTTTCTATAATGCTGTACATTACTGCACTGACTTGTGCTCTGGCAGTGGATGTATGGAATAAAGGAGAATCCTGAAAGTAAGTATAAAAGAAGCCGCTTTTAAGCGATCATCGGTAACATAGTGAACATGGTTTGTCAGGCAGCCTTTAGGCGGAAACGCAGCATGCCCCTGGAGGGGGGCTATTTTTTTATTCCAATCCACAGAGCAGATTTTTTGTAGTTTCTGTAGTCTGCGTACAATGCCGTTGTAGCTGGAATGTGTCACGCCCTCCAATTCCGATGCAAGCTGTATGGTTACAATATTTCCCGTGTAGTAATTTAGGTAAACGGCAAATTCTGGTACATACGCTGCAGTGAGACAGAGGTCAAGCGCGTTATAAAGTACTCATACTTCCCACACCAAAATCAAGAGAATACATTGATTTTACAATAAATAT
>CAMWMM010000366.1 GCA_947175285.1 uncultured Lachnospiraceae bacterium | reverse complement strand
AAGTTAGAGGGAAAGATCAGTGAAGAAAAAAGCAGTTCTCAGAAAAATGACAGCAAAAAACATGGGACGAAAAAGAAGTATAAGACAAAAAAGGAGTGGAAGAAAGCAGAGTTTCGGAAGGAGATTTTATCCCATGCCGTTATGTCAGCAGCTTTTATACTGGCTACGGTTGCCCTTATTCAGGGAATTGTTAAAGTGCTGCCGGATTCCATTACCGTCAGCAATACCGTAAACGGAAGAGAACTGCCTATTTATTGTGTGCAGACGGAAAAACCGCAGATTGCCTTAAGCTTTGACGCGGCTTGGGGGAATGAGGATACCGCTAAAATACTGGAAATTTTAAAAAAACATAATGTAAAAGTAACTTTTTTTATGACCGGGGGATGGGTGGAGGCTTATCCTGATGACGTAAAGGCAATCCTTGCAGACGGACACGATTTGGGCAACCACAGTGAAAATCATAAAAATATGTCACAGCTTTCCAATAGTGAATGTGAGGAAGAACTTATGGCAGTACATAGAAAGGTGCAGGAGTTGACCGGATATGAAATGTTCTTATTCCGCCCGCCCTACGGAGATTATGACAATGATGTCATAAAAGTAGCTAAAAAATGCGGTTATTATCCGATTCAGTGGGATGTGGATTCTCTTGACTGGAAAGACTACGGCGTGGATTCTATTATCAAGACAGTGACGGAACACAAACATCTTGGCAACGGCAGCATCATTCTTTGCCATAACGGTGCTAAATTCACGGCGCAGGCTCTGGATACCCTGATTACGACATTAGAAAAGAAGGGCTATGAGTTTGTTCCTATTTCAGAGTTGATTTATAAGGATAACTATCATCTCGACCATGAAGGACGGCAGATATCGAGCTGAGAAACCATCACTCTGACGGCATTCAGTGCTTGTCATTTAATACAATATATGATACTATTTACTCCTGATTAGCATTCGATTTGAGGAGTCAGGGAATGGAAAAAAGATTCTTACGAAAGGTAATTCTGGTTATTGCAATTTCTATATTGGCAGTTGCGGTAGTAAATGATTGCTTTGGAAAGCCTCATGTAGTTATCAATGAGATATGCAGTAATAATTTTGCGGTGCAAAGTGATGAAAACGGTGAGTATTCAGACTGTATAGAATTATATAACCCCGGCAGGGAAGCGGTTTCTCTGGACGGCTATTTTCTTACGGATGACAGAAAGGAAATGGATAAGTATTCTTTAGAAGGGGTTCTGGTTCCTGCCGGAGGGTATACACTTGTCTGGCTGGGAAAAGAATCCGGACTGCGCATTTCTAAAGACGGAGAGACGATATTTTTGACAGACAATTCCCTGAACCCGCTTGACCAGGTGGTGATTCCGCGGCTTTCTTATGATACCAGCTATGGCAGAATACAGGATGGAAAATATAAGTGGTCTGTGATGAATCCCACGCTGGGCAGTTCAAATGAAGAAGCGGAACTTTTACCTGTCATTTCTTTGGATGAACCGATTTTTGAAGTGACAAGCGGATTTTATGAAGATGCTTTTACTCTCCACTTATATTCCCCCAATGGAGAAAAGATATATTATACTATGGATGGCAGTGAACCTACCAAGGATTCTTTTCTTTATGAAGGACCGCTTTGGATTACGGACAATAGTCAGGAAGAAAACAGATATGCCAGCCGTACGGATTTAACACCGACAAAGGATTACACACCTGATTTTCCTGTAGATAAAGCCACTGTCGTGCGCGCGGTCTGCTATAATCCTGTTACAAATCAGGCGAGCGATATTGTCACGGAAACTTATTTTGTAGGTTATAATGAGAAGACGGAATATGCCCAAATGGCAGTGATGTCTTTAGTCGTTGATCCCGAGGATTTATTTGACAGTCAGACAGGCATTTATGGAAACGGTATGAAATATGAGGAATATCTTGCAAACGGCGGTATGCAGGATGGAGAGATTTTAGACAGTTTTGAAGATGCTGACGGGGAGGTTTGGCATCGTTATATGGCATCTAACGCCTTTTATAAAGGAAGAGAATGGGAGCGAAAGGCTTTCATTTCCTATTTTGATGAAACGCATTCCTGCTGCTTTAGTCAAAGTGCAGGCGTTCGTATTTCCGGTAATTCAACCCGTGGTGTACCTCAGAAATCTTTCAATATTTTCGCAAGAGATATTTATGATGAAACTGAGGTGATTCCGTATGCTTTTTTTGATAATGATATTATTTCATCTTCCGTTAAAATACGAAACGGAGGCGGCAACGTAGACGGATTAAAATTTCTGGATGCCCTGTTGGAAGAAGCCGCCGGAGACAGGAAAACTGTTACCATACAGAGAGCAAGACCCTGTGCAGTTTTTTTGAATGGGGAATATTGGGGAATCTACAGTATCCGGGAACGATACAACGAGGAATATCTTGCAAATTATTTTAATATAGACGCAAATGATATTATGCTGGTTAAGGCAGGTAACGCAGAGACAAACTTTGAGGAAACTATGTCAGCGTATCAATATATGTTGGATGTAGTAACGGAATGCGACATGACTTATGAGGATACTTATGCCCTTGCCGGAGAATTGGTCGATATCCAAAGTCTGATTGATTTTTGCTGCATCAATCTGTATATAGACAACAGAGACGTAGGGTTCGGGTATAATACGGCTTTATGGCGAACGGCACAGGAAGAAACCGGTAATAGTGATGGAAAATGGCGGTTTATGCTTTATGATTTAGATGACTGCATCTATCAGGACAGCAACATATGGGAAGACAGGGAAAACTGGATGGAGGAAAGCGTACTGCTTAACGAACCGGTAGTAGCGAGCCTCATGGATAATGAGGATTTTCGGCGTCAATTCTGTATCTCGTTTATGGACATTGCAAACACTACTTTTTCTTATGAACGGATGCATGCAATGATAGCTGATTGGAGCAGCGTTTATGGTGTTCAGGTGGTAAAAGACCATCAGCGGTTTTTTGATTCCGAATATGATATGGAAGCTTTTTGTGCTGAAGCGGCGCAGGTGGATGCCTTTTTTGAGAATCGGTTTGGTTTTGCAATGGAAAGTTTGGCAAAGACATTTGGTTTGTCAGGAGAACTTAATCGTATATCTGTCACATCAAATCTGCCGGAGGGCGGCACGATTACCGTAAATACTGCCGAATTGGAAGGAATCGAATCATGGGAAGGATATTATTACAGTGATTTTCCCATCATGATATCAGCACATGCCAAAGAAGGATATCACTTTGCGGGATGGCAGGGAGATGTAGACAGCAAGGCAGAAGAACTGAGTATTTCTCTGGAAAACGGAAATATAACGCTGCAGGCTTTATTTGAAAAAGACAATTAAAAGTACGGATTTAAGGAGGATAAGAGTATGTCAGTAAAAGATGTCATTAAAAACAGTATATATGAATCATTGGGCGGTGGAGCTGGTTTACCGGTAAGAACGGTGATTCTGATTCTGTTTGCGGCTTTTCTTTTGGGAAGCTATATTTTTTTAGTATATAAGATATCGAGTAAATCGGCTTTTTATTCCAAGGATTTAAATATTACGTTGGCAGGAATGCCGATTATTGTAGCATCTATCATGATTGCCATGCAGTCTAATCTATTAGTATCGCTGGGTATGGTGGGAGCATTGTCTATTGTCAGATTCCGAAACGCCGTAAAGAATCCAATTGATTTGTTATATTTGTTTTGGGCAGTCAGCGGCGGTATTATCGCGGGAGTCGGCTTATTTGCTTTGGCACTGTTTTCATCTGTCATTATGACATTGCTTTTGTTTGTAACGGACAGAATTCCGGTTACAAAGGCGCCGGAACTGTTGGTGCTGCGCGGTGGGAAGGAAAAGATAGATTACGGTATTCTTTATGAAGAAATTGGGAAATATTGTAAATCATATAAGGAAAAAGCCAGGACAATGAAAAACGGAGAGACGGAGCTGATTATTGAAATTCGTACAAAAGAAAAAGAGAGTTTACTGCATACACTGGGAAATATGGAATTTCTTACACAGGTGAATTGCATTGCGCATGACGGAGAATGCAGAAGCTAGCATTTTTATTTATTCAATATGTCTAAAGTTCATACGAAAATCCGCCGATATTATTATATAAACATAGCGGTAAACGGAATTACCGCAAGGAAAACGGTAACATCAAGGAGGATGAGAATATGGGTATGCAGATCGGTGGGGTCAGTACTAAAGGGAACACAACGTATATCACTTTAAAAAACAAAGACGGAAGCACGGCGGGGACGCTTGCGGTTACAAAGGCGACCCGGGGAAAGGCGAAGAAGAAAAAACTGACATATAGTTTTAAGAAAGTATCTAATAGAATTATGTCTTCTAAAACCTCATCACATGCAAACAAAGCGGTAAGAGAGGCGCGCAGTGAGCTTGTGCAGCTTTTGATGAAGCAAAAGAGCGGCGATTATGACGAGAAGGCAGTAAGCAACGCTATCGCACATGCAAGGTCGATAGAGCGGGTAGCGAAGAAACACAGGAAGCATATTGAAGAAGAGGAGCGGGCACAGCGGACGCATTCCGGTATAACGGAAGAAGAGGAAGGCATTCTTGAAGAGGAAGAAGTAGAGGAAACAGAGGGCACGGAAAGCGCAGAGGAAGAGCAACAGCGGCAGGCGAGGGAGCAGCAGGAGCAGGCGGAACGCACTGCTCAGGAATTGGAGCAGCTTGCTCAGGAGATAGAGCAGATGATGAGGGAATCCGAGGAGCAGATGAATGAACTAGCGGATGAACTGATGAGCAGCGCCTCCTATGAACACATGGATGACGACGATATTGAAGCTATGAAAAAACGGCATCGTGCAGAGGAGCTTCGTGATATCCTGGAAGCCGATATGAAATATCTGAAGGCATTATTTGACCAGTTATCAAAGGAAAAGCAGGCGAATGCAAACGGGGCAAGTTCATATTCCGTATCGGATTCTGCCAATCCGGTAAGTGGTGTTTCCCTGCAGTTAGCAGGTGTGGATGTGCCGGTGGAAGTGCCGGAAGCGCCTGTTTCGGCAGAGGGAGCCAATGTAGATGTAATGTTATAAAAATGTTAGCTTTCGGCGAACGTTAATTATATATAAAAGGAGCAGCGAGTGTTATGAAATTTTCGGAAATGTCTTATGCACGTCCCGATACCGCAAAGATAAAGAAGCAATTATCGGATTTAATAGAAAGGCTAAAGGGCGCGGCGGATTATGAATCTGCCAAAGCTGTTTTTCTGGAAATAGAAACGTTGGAAAAGCATGTTGAGACACAGGCTACGCTTGCGCATATCCGGCATGATATTGACACTCGTGATGCATTCTATGATGAAGAGAAGAAATTCTGGAGCACAGCGATGCCTGAACTGGAGGAATATCTTCAGACATGGAATCTTGCGATGTTAGA
>CAMWMM010000365.1 GCA_947175285.1 uncultured Lachnospiraceae bacterium | reverse complement strand
AAGAATATATTCATCACGGGCAGCAGAGACTGCATGATAAGGTTTGCAATATTCTTTACCTGCATGTACTAAGGTTATTTCCATGGAGGTTTCACTGAAGTCCTGCATGCAAATAAATTCTCCGGCCTGTGTAGGAATCTTTTCCTGCATAAAAATATCTCCCTTCCGTCAAGATATAAAATCGAGCAAGAGGGCGCTCGATTGTGCCATATCAATTTTACCATAGAATCTGCGATTTTGACATATCAATATTCTCATATAAACACTTTTTCAGGTTATTTTTCTACAACAATCAAAATTATATAATGATTTCAATATAAATGGTTCGTAGTTGAATTAAGAAAGGAGCAATACAAATGGGCAGAAAAGCAATGTGTGCAGTTCCTCCTATGGGATGGAATTCATGGAATACATTTACAGAGAATATTAATGAAGATTTAGTGAAAGAAACAGTAGGTGCAATGAAGGAGCAGGGATTTCTGGAAGCCGGATATGAATATGTGGTAATGGATGACTGTTGGAGCCTGAAAGAACGTGATTCGGAAGGAAAACTGGTGGCAGACCCGGAAAAATTCCCGAATGGGATAAAGGCACTGGCAGATTATGTTCATGAAAAAGGGTTTAAATTTGGTATGTACAGTTGCTGTGGAACCAGAACCTGTGCGAACTATCCGGGAAGCTTTGAACATGAGTTTGAGGATGCAAAGCAGTTTGCCGAATGGGGCGTAGATTACTTAAAGTATGATAACTGCTTTAAACCGCAGAATCAGGACGGGAGAACGCTGTATCGAAGAATGGGTATGGCGCTTGCTAATTCAGGCAGGGACATTGTATTTTCCGCATGTCAGTGGGGAACCGATTCCGTACATGAGTGGATTCGGTCGTCAGGAGCGCATTTATTCCGTTCTACGGAGGATATTAATGATTCTTGGAATTCTATCAAAGACATTGCTCTTTCGCAGCTTGATAAATTGGCGTTTTCCGGTTCGTATTGCCACAATGATATGGATATGCTGGTAGTCGGGATGCATGGAAAAGGTGGAAATGAATATATTTCTGCCGGGGGATGCACCGATGAGGAATATCAGACACACTTTTCTTTGTGGGCAATGATGAACTCCCCGTTAATGATTGGCTGTGATGTCAGAAATCTTAGCGATGAAACAAAAAAGATACTGCTGAACCGGGATATCATTGCAATCAATCAGGATGTGGAGTGCAGGTCTCCGTTCAAATTAAGCTGTGTGTCAAATAGTCCGGATACATTTACATTAGTAAAATTCTTATCGAATGGAGATATAGCGGTCGGGATGTTTAATATGGGAGATGTTCCAACCATGGTTACAATAGATTTCTGGGATATGGGACTTACTGTCAGTGCAGGCAGGAATTTGGAGTTTTATGACTGTGTGGAACATAAAAATATAGGCGTAAAAAAGGAAATATTCTCAGAGACAGTGGCAACGCATGGTTCAAAAGTTTACAGATGTAAATTCACTGACTGAGGAAAGGCATGGCAATAGAAATGGCAGAACATTTATGTAAAAAATGCAGAGCAAAGCTGGTATCTGATGAAATTGCTTTGCACATGAAGCTGTTTAGCAGAGCGTCAACAACATTTATGTGTCTTGACTGTCAGGCAGCATATTTAAATGTGGAACGCAGTCAGTTGGAAGAGGTAATAGAAAGGTATCACCAAAGCGGCACGTGTGTTCTTTTCGCAAAGTATGAATGAGGATAAGTGAATGGAGTATCAGATATGGCAGAAAAGAAAAATATAAGATGTCAGATTCATTGTCAAAAAGGAAAAAGGATAGATGCGGAGATTTCTATGGCGTTTAACACTATAGATACGGGCATCTATGAAAAAGATAATATTCATATTGAAGTGACGGAGAATGTCATAGATGGATGCCGCTGTGGAGAAATCCGGCTGAGTATGAAAAATGAGTCCTGCAGGGAAAACTTTAATTTAAGGATGGAAAAGCCAATCAGGGTATATCTGCCGGTGGAAGAATGTCCGGAGAAAATCACGGCAATGTATCTTTTTAATGAATGGTGGACCAGACCGGCTTTTGTCAAAGGGTTTCAGGATATTCCGGATTATACACAGGTAGCTTTTTTCAAATATCATAATCGGTTTGCATGTTTTGTACCGATGGTGGGCAGATTCTTTAAGACATATATGATAAGCGGAACGGAAACTGAAATCGCGTTGGAGATGACGGCATATTTAGGCGGGCAGAAAGATATTGAGGAGCCTTTATATTTACTGGCGGAGGCTTCTACACTGACAGAGGCTGTACATAAGGCTTTCGTGTGGTTAGCTGAATATAAGGGAATCAGAATGCGGGAAAAACGCAGAATGCCGGAAATGTTCAATTATCTGGGATGGTGCAGCTGGGACGCATTTTACAGGGAAGTTTCAGAAGAAAAAATACGCCGGAAGGCAGAGGAACTGATGGAGAAAAATGTTCCGGTAAAGTGGATGATTATTGATGACGGATGGCTTTCGGTGCAGGATGAACTGCTTTATGATTTTGCGCCGGATAAAGAGAAATTCCCTGACGGATTCAAAAATATGATAAGGGATATTAAGGAAAAAGGCGATATCAGATGGTTTGGCGTCTGGCATGCTCTTGGCGGTTATTGGGGCGGTATTTTACAGGGAAGTGAGCTGGAGTTAAAAGAGCATCCTTATCTTTATAAAACAGTCAATGGAAAAAGCGTTCCGAGCCCGCAGACCGGGGAGAAGTTTTACAGAGACTGGTACGCGGAACTTAGTCAGGAAGGAATTGATTTTGTTAAGGTAGACGGGCAGAGTGCGGTCCCCTATTATTTTGAAAACAGTTTACCGGTCAGTGAAGCGGCAAGAGGAATGAATCAGGCTTTGGAAAGCGGCGCTTCATATATGGATGGGGCAATCATCAATTGTATGGGAATGGCAATGGAGAGCATTCTGGCAAGACCGGCTTCCGCAGTTTCAAGAAACAGTGATGACTTTGTACCCGATAAAGAAAACGGTTTTGCGGAGCACTTGTTACAGAACGCCTATAATGCGGTATACCATAATGAACTGTATTGCTGCGACTGGGATATGTTCTGGACGGAGCATGAAGACAGCGTGAAACATAGTCTATTACGGGCAGTCAGCGGCGGACCGGTATATGTCAGCGATAAAATCGGGAATACCAAGCCGGAAGTATTGAAACCGCTGACATATAAAGACGGCAGAATTTTGATGATGAATCGTTCGGCAAAACCTACGGAAGACTGTATTTTTTATAATCCGATGGAAAGCGGAGTTTTAAAGCTGCACAATGTGGGTTCCTGGGGTGAATGCGAGAATGGCGGAGGAATCGCAGTATATAATCTGACCGGCTTAAAACAGTCATATGCATTCAAACCAGCGGATATACCGGATATAGAAATAGCGGATGAGTACTGGATTTATAACTTTTTCGACAAAAAGGTTTTTGCGCTGAATTGGAATGAGAATTATGAGGGAATTTTGGAAGCAGACAGTTTTGCATGGTTCGTGATACTTCCGAAGAAAAAAACGGCTTCCTGTCTGGGACTTATGAATAAATACACAGGATTTACGGCAGTTGAAAGTATGCAGGAAAATGATGATACGTTGATTGCGGTTATCGCGGAAACGGGAACAGTGGGGTGGATATCTGAGAAAGAGCCGGAAAAAGTAACGGCGGGGACTGACGATGTCACGGAAAAGGTGCAAAAAGATGGTAATTTGTATTCCGTGCAGCTCCCGGAGACTTCTTCAAAGGTAGTGCTTACCATTTCTTAAATCAGGATTCAATGAAAGAATCAAATATAAACAAAAAACAAAGAGGAGGAAATGGAGATGTGGGACAAAAAAGTAATAGCTCTGGCGATTGTTGTTGTTTTGTTATTCTGCCTGCCGGGATTTGTAGGCAGAGGAGCAGGCGCAGTTGACAGCGGCGGAGGCGGCAGTGCAAAGGAGGCAGTTCCGATACCGGAAGGTTTGTGGGACCCTTATGAGCAGGAGCTGGTTCTGACTACTGTTGTAGCAGAGAATTCGGGAACCAGCTTTAAGGATGGAGATACCTACGACAATAATCCGTGGTATCGGGCATTCAAGGAAAGATTTAATATTAATCTTACGAATATGTGGGTAAGCAATGACTATAGTACTAAATTGAATCTGGCGATTGCCGACAGGGATCTGCCCGATTTCTGTTCTGTAAACGCTCAACAGCTTGCGTCACTGGAAAAGTCAGGATTAATTATGGATTTGACAGAGCTCTTTGAAACTTATGCGTCAGATACCTTGAAAGGGTATATGGAGGCAGAGCGTGACACATACGAAACAGGATGTCTTGGCGGAAGATTATATGGCATTCCACAGCTTAGCTATGGAAATATTGACAAGTTTGATTATGTGTGGATCAGAAAAGACTGGAAAGATGAACTTGGACTGGCGGATCCGCAGACTATGGATGATGTGATTGCCATTGCAAAAGCATTTAAAGAAAATTTCGGCGGATATGCCATTGGAGAAATGCAGAGCTTAGATAACCTGAACCGCCTGGCAGTTGGTTTCGGCGCACATCCCGGCATCTGGGTTGAATTGGAGGACGGTACACTGGGATACGGCACCGTTCAGCCGGAGATGAAAGAAGTCATAGCAACTTATGCGGAGTGGTATAAGGAAGGAATTATCAATCCAGATTTCACAACCACCAATCAGGACAAAATGTTTCAGGATGCAATTAACGGTGATGTCGGCGTCATTCCTTTTGCGCAGTGGTTTGGCTACAATCCGGGACCACAGATTATTGAAAATCTTGGAGCAGAGGCAATCTTTGAACCCTATCCGATTCCTTCCGCTAATGGGGCAGAGGTAACAGGGAGCGTCAAATTCGGTAATAACGGATATATTGTAATCAGCAAGAATTGCAAGAATCCGGAAGGTGTATTGAAATTGATTAACCTCTGGTGTTATATGATGGATGATGCAGCGGGAAATGAAGATCCGGAATATATCACTTCCCTTTATGACAATAACTATCCGAACTGTGTCCATATGTTGTCGGTTATTAATACTATGACAGACTATAACCAGTATGTGCAGGTGAAGGAAACTCTGGCAAAGGGACTGGATGCGGATGCGACAGAGTTAGGAAAAAACGCTTCAAAATATAACAGCTGCGTTGCATGGTTGACCGAGCAGGACCCTGACGGTGTAGGCGACTGGCTGCAGCAGGGGAATGACAAATCCGCATATGGTATTGCAAAAGAATATCTGGACAATGGGACTTATCTGAAGGACGCTAAGTGGGGACAGGATACTGCTACACTGCAAAGTGTTGGTTCTACCTTAAATGATATTCTGGTAGAAGGTTTCACCCAGATTATTATCGGCGAAAAGGATATCGACTATTTTGACACTCTTGTAGAAGAGTGGGCGAAAGCAGGCGGAG
>CAMWMM010000364.1 GCA_947175285.1 uncultured Lachnospiraceae bacterium | reverse complement strand
TGAGTATGAATATGACGGCACAGGAAATTGCACGAAGGAAACTTCGTATAACGGCAGTAGCAATTTTTATTGGGAAGAGTATGAATATGACAGCGCGGGAAATCACACGAAGTCTATTACATATAAGAAAAGCGATGCCACTATCCGCAGTTGGGAAGAGTATGAATATGACAGCGCAGGAAACCTGACGAAGTTTATCGTGTATAATGCAGATGGCAGCATTGATTATTGGGAAGAGTATGAATACGACAGTGCAGGAAATGAGACGAAGCGGATTGGCTATTATGGTGATGGCAGCGTGGATTATTGGTATGAGTATAAATATGAATATGACAGTGCGGGAAACCTGACGAAGAAGATAACATATGAATCAGATGGCAGCAGGTACGAGCATGAATATATAACGATTACTTTGCAATAAGAAGTGACGGAGAGACTATGATATGATAAAAGGTACGAAAGAATTACATATAGCGACACTCATTGCAACAATCGCCATATTTTTAACAGGATGTCAGAGCACGGAAGAACAGAAAACTGTGGCGGAATCTGTCGAACCAGCTATATTGACAGAGACAATGAAAAACATAGAGGATGAGGAGAAACCGCAGCCTGTGCCGCAGGAAGAAGAGGGATTTGTTCTGCATAACAGTCGGGAGGAAACGGATGTTTTTATTCCTCTGACGGACTGTGTCTGTGAATATGAGAGTGAAGATTTTCAGATTTATACGAAATATTTTAAAGCGAAGGGATATCGTCCGGATGATGCTGCTGCTATCTATATGCGGACAGGTGATGATGAGATACAGATATTTACATCGAATCAATATTGTATTGACCATGAGAATGGAATCCTTTTTCTTTTGGAAAGAGATGAGTACGGTTCTTTTAGCAGTATTTCCCAATATTCTGCTATTCCGGCAGGAGATCGTCTGAAAGTCGGCAGAATTGAGATTTTATCGGATTCGTTAATAGAAGAGTTGGTTTCAGAGGCTTATGGTCATGTGTTAAATGATACGGAAGAAAAATTTTATATAGACAGTGCGTATGTAACCGCTTTGGAGGAGAAACAGGGAGAGACTGTCCTAAAAGGGGAGGCATACGGTCACTATTACCCTATTAGAGAATGCTGCCATGTGGACTGGGAAATCAATACGGCAACAGGCGAAAAGAAAGCATCTCCTCACGAGAAAAAGATTTATGATGAGGAAAAAGATAAGGAAGTTTTTGAAGCATGTGATAAGGCGTTTACGGAAAAAGACGGGGGAAACTGGTTGGAACTTTCTGATTTAAAAGACTGGAGAAGTTTAGTAGACTGGGACAGTATACAGGGATATAAAGAAGTAGGTCTGTGGATGCGTGTGGATATCGACGGAGATAATCTCCCCGAACTGATTAGTGTACGTGGGTATGAAGATGACTTTATTTTGCCGATAAATTCTATTTATACCTATATTGGAGCCGTTATGAAACCGCTTGACCTGGTATATTGGGATCCGACAGACAATTCCGAATTTTTATACTTCGGCAGCACCGGAAATCTGATTTATGAGCATTGTGACAGCGGGCAACTGACGCAGGGAAGATTTGACTGGTATCAATTTGATGATTGTTGGGACAGGGAGCGGATTCTCCAACTGGAATTTGATTATTTTTTTGAAGAGACGGATTATTCCGACAAAGAGGAAAAACAGTTCTTGAAAGAGAGATATCCGGATACCTACGGAAGCCGCGGCGCAGGCTGCTATTATTATAAAATCGGCTCAAAGACATCAGAGGAACGAAATGACGGGGATGAAACGCAGCCGGAAAGAGAAGAAATAACATTAGAAGAATTTCTGAATGAATATAAGCAGATAACAGGGTTTGATTTCTTTGAGGCGTATCCGTATTATGATTATACCTGATAATTACAGTTCAGAAACGTGGGAGACTTTACACTCTTTAATCGATTTGTTATAATCATATTGTAACAAGTGATTAGCAGTTATAAAGGGCGGTGATATCATGACAGAAAAAGAAATGATACAAAGAAATATTGAAGAATTTTCACGACTTCAAAAGTATATGATTTTAACGCAAGATAAGGAATCAGCGGCTTATAAAGAAATGTATGAACGGTATGTTGATTTAAAGGCAATACTCACTGCGTCCGGTGTTAATGTAACAGAACTTGACAGGGTAAAAGCATAAAAAGTAATATTGTAATATGGTTAAAAGAGTGTAATCCTATTGAATTTTCAAATAAGATTGACACTCTTTTAGTTTTTCTTTGAATAGCAAAACTTTTCAGTAGTCACCAACTCCAGTTTCCAAAACCTGCGCGCGATGGTAATTATTCGTAATCTCACGACAAACTCTTCCCCAATTGAAATTTTTATGTTATAATGAGCGCGTATGGTTCCTATAAACGAAAATCACGAAAAGAAAGTAGCTGGGGATAAATGAAATATAAAAAAATTAACGAAGCGACCGTGCAATGCATCATTTCCGAAGAGGATATGGAAGAATCCGGATTGACATTGGCGGATATTTTTGAACGAAATGAAAAAGGAGAAGGCTTTTTGCGCGACGTAGTAGAAAGAGCGCATGACGAAGTCGGCTACCGGTTAAACGGTGACAATATTGCAATGCAGATTACGCCGATTCGGGATGAGGGACTTGTTATTACATTTTCCGATGAAGGCATTGCAGGATTCCAGAATATGCTGGAGCATATTAAGGAAGTGCTTTCCGGACTTGACCCGGAGAGTATGCGTGAGGCGGCACGTGCCATAGCAGGCAGGGAGATACCGAAAGGAAGCTGTTTTGATGATACGTGCAGAATATTTTTGTTTGCATCCATGAATCATGTAATGCGGTATTGTGCGGCGATTCCTACGGGGCTGTCAGTCAAAAGCCACTTGTATAAATTGCATGATACTTATTATCTTGTGGTAGAAAAGCAGCGGCTTTCCAAGAAGAACTTTAATAAAATCAGCGCACAGGCAGTCGAGTTTGCCAGACTGGTGGCGCCGTCAGAGGAAAAGATTCTTTACTTGCAGGAACACGGGGAATGTTTGATTGAAGACAGAGCGGTAAGCGGATTGCGCAGAATATGTTCATCACATTAGGAAATTATAAAATAAGTTCATATTTACCGGCGGATAAAGAGAGTAAGCAGGTTGTTTATTTACATATGCCGGAGGGCGGGGCAGAGGCTGTTTGGAACATGACAAATCAGCGCTTTGCCCTGATTGTCATTGAGGGTGTTGACTGGAACAGGGAACTCTCGCCGTGGTATCATGAGAAAGTTTTTCCTAAGGGAGAGGACTTTGCCGGAGAGGCGGATAAATATCTTGCATTTTTTACAGAGCAGTTAATTCCGGAAGTAGAACGGATTTACTCTCTTTCGCCAACGGCGCGTTACCTTGCCGGATACTCGCTTGCCGGGCTGTTTGCGGTATATGCCATGTATCATACTTCTTTATTTAACGGTATCGCTTCTATATCGGGTTCGTTGTGGTATGACGGATTTACGGATTATGTAAAAAGTCATGCCGTCGGACAAAATCCTGACAAAATATACTTTTCCTTAGGGGATAAGGAGGCAGTATCTGCAAGAGGAATCATGCAGACTGTTTTGGCATACACGGAACAAATTGTAAATTTTTTGGAAACTGATGACAAAAGTGTCATTTTTGAAATGAACGAGGGCAATCACTTTAAGAATGTTCCCGAAAGAATTGCTAAAGGTATCAACTGGCTGACAGAGATATAAAAAATATGGAAAATAGGAGTAAAATAGAAATGAAAGAAAAAAGCGGACAGGAGCAGAACGAAGAAAAGACAACATTAAAGTACCGGGAGTCCGGTATTGACGAGAGAATTATCCGGGCAGTGGAAGAAATGGGATTTGAACATATGACGCCGATTCAGGAGCAGGCAATTCCTGTTTTTTTATCCGGAAAAGACGTGATAGGACAGGCACAGACAGGCACGGGAAAAACAGCGGCATTCGGGATTCCTTTGTTAGAGAAAATAGACCCTGAAAATAAGAGTTTACAGGCGGTTGTGTTATGCCCGACAAGAGAACTTGCGATGCAGGCTGCGGACGAGCTTCGTAAGTTTTCCAAATATATGCACGGGATTAAGGTATTGCCGATTTATGGCGGACAGGATATTGTAAGGCAGATTAAAAACTTAAAAGGCGGCGTACAGATTGTGGTCGGTACGCCCGGCAGAGTCATGGACCATATGCGCCGTCATACGTTAAAAATGGAACATGTGCATACGGTGGTGTTAGATGAAGCGGATGAAATGTTAAATATGGGATTTCGAGAGGATATCGAAACCATTTTAAAAGAAGTTCCCGAAGAACGGCAGACGGCTCTTTTCTCTGCGACAATGCCGAAACCGATATTAGACATTACGAAGAAGTACCAAAAGGACGCGCAGTTTTTAAAAATGACGCCGAAAGAGGTAACGATTCCGTTAATTAAGCAGGCATATTATCAGGTGCAGGCGAAAGATAAAGAGGAAGTGCTGTGCCGTCTGATGGATTATTATGACCCTGCCCGCGCTTTGATTTTCTGTAATACCAAGCGGATGGTCGATGAACTGACGGAGCATTTGAAAAAGAGAGGATATGCGGTAGAGGGGTTACATGGAGACCTTGCCCAGCACCAGCGCGATACTGTTATGAATCTTTTTAAGAGCGGACATGCGGCAGTGCTGATTGCAACGGATGTTGCGGCAAGAGGAATCGATGTTGATAATGTGGAAGCTGTTTTTAACTATGACGTTCCGGAAGATATTGAATATTATGTACATCGTATCGGCAGAACAGGGCGTGCGGGAAAAACAGGACGTTCTTTCACGCTTGTGACAGGCAGGGAAATTTATAAACTTCGTGATATCGAAAGAATATGCCATACGAAAATAAGGGAAAGAAAAATTCCGTCTGCGGAAAATATCACAGCCAAAAAAGCGGATAAGATTTTAAGAGAGGCGGAAGCCGTTATTGCGCAGGAAAATCTGGATAAATCCATGCAGTTTATTATGGAGCGGTGCAGCGTCGGAGAATACGGTGCCTTGCAGTATGCGGCGGCCTTTATGAAAATGAAGTTAGGTGACGAACTCGAAGAGATGAAGCCGGAGCGGTTTGCTTTTGACTGGATGAAACAGGGCAGGGGACGCAAGGGAGGCAGAGAAAACGAGAGAAACCGAAACGGAAAAAACAGAAACGAAAAAAATCGAAGTGACAGGAACAGAAACGATAGAGACCGAAACGATAGGAATCGAAACAGCAGATATGCCGCAATGCGTATCAAGACTAAAAAATCATAGAACCAGTTCGCTTCCGTGCTCTTTTAACCATTTTCTGGCGTTTTTGTAGTCGGGGTAGACAGATTCCACGGCCTGCCAGAACATGGGAGAGTGGTTCATGTGCGTTAAGTGGCATAATTCGTGTACAACAACATAGTCCAATATG
>CAMWMM010000363.1 GCA_947175285.1 uncultured Lachnospiraceae bacterium | reverse complement strand
AATGAGGAATGTTTTCAATATGTATCCAATCAGATGATTTTGCCGGAAGATGATTATGATATATGGTGGCATTCCAATCGTTTGACAGAGGAAGAATGGAAAGAGATTTATGGAGAAAATGAATAGTGGAAGATCTGAAATGGCTGTTTAAAAAATGGGGTGTATTTTTTCTGATATTATTTGTGGTGGTGATTATGGGAAGTATTGCTGTGGGACATCGGAATGGAAGGCAGAAAGACGTTCCTGAAGAAATTTGGGAACCACCAGTAGAAATTTTTAATAATAATATTGTGGAAAAAAGTGAAGAAGAAAGCGAAACAGAATTAGGAACAGAATCATCTTTATGGTATCTTCCACAAGCGGAGAATTGCCTGATAACCGAAGCGGAAAAAGAAAAATTAAAAGATGCTGCACTGATAGCGGCAGAGCAGGTCAAGGAGATGTATAAAGATATAGAGCTGATAGGTGAATCGTCATATGGCTCTAATATCAAAGAGTTCACAAGAGAACAGTGTAGGAAAGTTGTTACGATTCTTGGAAAGGCAGGCTATGTTAGCGTTACGGAAGATACCAATATGGAAAATTATGAAAAAATTGAAGATTTCTATACCGCATATATGAAAAAACATGATGCAATGGTGACTATATTTAATGTAAATCGTGATGGACTGATTGGAGCTATAACTTTTATACATAGAAACAATGAGTTACAAACATATTATGTGGGAATTGGCTGGCAGGAGGACGGTATACCGGAGATTAAGAATACCTTAGTCAGCGATATATCAGAAATTAAGCTGACAGAGAAGGGTTATTTTATCTATGCGTATAAAGATTTGATAATCCATTCCAGTTTACGCCAATATTGGAGAATAAAGCCGCTTTCCGATAAATGCAGGGAATTAACAGCAAAATATGTATATGGGTTAAGCTATATAAATTACAATGTTCTTGTAACAAATTGGGATAGCAATAATGTAGAAGATATTCTGATGCCTTGTATGTTTGAAGATATATACAGGATATATACTGGAGAAAATTTAAAGACGGAAAACTGGAGAATACCTGCGGACATATATGAAAAGATAATGACTATATATTTTCCAGTGTCAATAGAACAATTACGGGAAAAGTGTGGATATGATGAGAATAGTAATAGCTATGAGTATGAAATGATATTTGCAAGTCCGTATCCGCCTTTTGGAGAAGTTGTTGATTATATAGAAAATTCAGATGGAACAATTTCACTTGTTGTAGATGGGGTATGGGCTGATTACAATTCTGACCTTGCTTTTACCAATATAATCGTGGTACAGCCATTTGCCGATGGGACATTTAGGTATCTGTCCAATTCAATAGAGCAGAAGGAGCTTGAAGTGCCGAACGTAGGCAGATGAAAGAATAATTATGAAATTTAAGAAAAAGTTTATCTTGTTGGTTAATATGCTGCTATGTTGTGTTTTGCTATGTGCTTGTTGCAATAGTGGGGAAAATATGCAAACTACAAGTGCTGACAAAAACGAAGAAAATATGCAAAAGGAAAATGCAGAAAGAATGGATGAGGAGGCAGACATAGACAAGCAGATGGACAAAGGTTATGACCTTCCAATAGATGCCCGCCAAAGGAAAGATGCAGAGGATGACTGTAAAAAAATGATGGAACTTATTCATGAAATTTATATACAAGCAGACAAAGGTGATGCTCTTAATGTTGTTCTTTCAGATGAAACAATATCTGAAATGCGGGATAAATAGAAGAAAACAAACAATCCAGTTATAATGACGGGAGTATATGCAAATATGGATAACTTTGAGAGTGTAGATAGATTTCTAAAGGAATGTGTAAGAGGAGTAAGCGGATCGATAGTAATATACGAAATACATTCTGAGGGTGGTATTGGGAGAATGATGTTTATATTTGATGGGACAGATATGTATGTATTAAGCGCATCTGCGGTATGGAATGATGAAAATGAGCCAGAGATAAGTTATGTTTCCTATACCAGAATAAAAGAATGGAAGTATACAGATAAGGGTTGGTTTTGTTATGAATTATGTGTGCCGGAGTATCCTGAAGTATCGGAAATGGTTGATGGAAGTTGTATGATCAGAGTAAATCCAATGACTGATGAAAATAGGGAAATTTCAGAAAAATGTGTGCTTGGACTAGCGTATCAGGGTAATAATATTTTATGCTCTAATTGGGATACGGAAAACATGGAAGATTTAGATTATAATGGATTGTATGAATATCTTTATGCAATGAAATATCAAGAAAAATTTGAACCTGAGAATTATCCTAATGGGATACCGAAGGAGGAATTTGAAAGTTTGATTATGGAGTATCTTCCAATCACAGGGGAGAAAATACAGAAATATGCTGTATTTGACAAGAAAAATCAGACCTATGTATGGGAAAGGCTAGGCTGTTTTAATTATGCTCCTACTTATTTTGGAACGTCCGTTCCAGAGGTTACAGATGTTACAGAAAATAGAGATGGGACGGTCACTTTAACTGTGGATGCAGTGTGCAACATGATTTTATGTGATGATGCAGTGATAACGCATGAGCTTACAGTACACTTTGCAGAAGATGGCAGCTTTCAGTATTTGGGGAACAAAATTTTGGATGATGGGATTTCAAACATACCGGAATACCAATACCGGATTATCAGAGAGTAATTATGGGTATCGCCTGGCGTTGAAGGAAGAAAGGATATGGAACAATGAAAAAGATAATGAAGTTTATATTAGGCTTTGTGGCTGCTATTTTTATTATAATCGCTGTGTTATGGGGAAGTTTTGTCTATGTGTCGGATTACAAAATAACAAAGGTAGACACGTCTGCTTCACCGGATGGAACTTATGAACTGGTTTTACAGGCTGTCGGAGAGGCGGATTTTCCGTTTGGTTCTGCTTCAGGGAGGCTGATTCTCTATGAGGGCAAAAACAGAATATCCAAAGCAGATTTTGAGCTGTTTGATGACGGCGGGTGCATACGCAGCAGTATATGAGAGGTCACATGGCATGAGGACTATGTGGAAATCGTCTTGTCCGAAGATGAACAGTTCGATGAGCAGATTATCCTATATTTTGATGGCAAGAAAGAGAGAAAACAATTAGCAGATATAATAAGTCCAGAACAGACAGTAGCTAATGTAGAATCAGAAAAAAATGCAAATGATAGTTTGCCAAATACGGACAATGCAGCAGAGAACTATGAAGCGTTAAATACGGACGATATAACAGAGAACCATGAAATGACAAATGAAACGACAGATATGTATAATCATATTTTAGAGGAATATAGAGATATGGTTCAGAATGATTTTTACACAGACCTCCTGGGTTCAGATAATTATGACAGTAGTTTTGGAGAGCACATTGGTTCTGAGATCCGTACAAGCAAGAAAGCAGTGTTTTTCGCACTTTATGATATAGACGGAAACGGAACAAAGGAACTTATCATTGCTGGCGGGGAGGATGGCATTGGTGTTTCTAATCCCGCCTTTTCACCATGTAATTATGACATATATGGTTATGACGGAACGAATGTATTTCATATTTTCCCAGAAATGGAGTTTGGGTACAGGACAAATTTCTCGATTTATGAAAATGGAATTATAGGAGTATATTACAGCTACAGCGCTACAGAATCCGGAGTTGATTTTTACAGAATAGGAAGGAGCAAAGAACGCAATATTAGGTAGGCAATATAAAAGTTAAAATGAAACAATGGCTCATTCCTAATGTTGTGAGCCATTGTTGGATATAACACATACTATTCTATAAAGGCATGAGAAATTCTATAAAAGAACTATAAAAGAATTAGAAGTGGTTACATTGCTGTATAAGAAAATCTATGTTTTCTATGTATTATTATTACTTGTGGGGATTATCCCGGACTAGAGCTTCTGCTGTTGCAAGAAGGACAGAGAGTTGATACTGGCTACATTGTCCAAGTAGCTGCATAATCTTTTGATAGCAGGGATCATTTGTATTCTGATTGGGGTAAACGTATGAATCAGCAGATATGTTTAATGTACGCATGATAGTACAAAAAAGCTGTATACTTGGTGTACCCTTATCATTTTCAAGATTTTTGTAATATTGTGGATGGCATCCAATGCGTTCTGCAATTTCTTCTTGTGTGAGTCTTTGCTCAAGTCGGGCTTTCTTCATTATTTGCCCTAAAGTGGGAGTCATATTTGACACTTTTTCACCTCCTGTGACTTCTTTTAAGTAGTGTATAACGATACCTACAAAAAGTGAAAAGTGTTAAAGATTAAAAATGAGTAGTGTATAACACTACAAAAGCACTTGAAATCCTTTGGGATTGTAAAAAAACGCAATCCGCAAAAGGCTTTTTTCAAGTGCTTTTTTGGTCTTGTGATTGCGTGGAGAGTACCATGCAGCAGCTACAACTAAAAAGGGATATAGGTATTGAACGGTCAAAAAAATCATAGTAAATGAGATTGCCGGGAACACCCTTGAAGGTAGTGCCAGAGATTACAAAGATGTAGCTAAATATTTATATTGTGAGATAAAAAACGTCCACAGGTTTTGCACCTGTTTGGGCGTTTTTTATATATTTCTAAAATTTTTTAGGAAATCGACGTTCCATGAACGCTCGGACAATTTCCATTCGTGCTATGGAGTGAAAGGGAGATATTTCACTCTGTTCAGATGGGTACGGAAGGAGGTGAACTCTTATGGAGCAATCTTCTTCCGAAAAGCAGATAAGAATAAGAAAGCAGTTTGACAGTTTCTGCAAGACCATACTGAAGAATGAAATGATTGACTATGAACGGGCAAGGAGCTATCGGCTGAAGCATGAAGTTTCTTTCTCGGAATTAACAGAAGGGGAGCTGGAGCAGTTGAAAACTGATGACGAGTACATAGTGGAATCAGAAATGTTTCGTGTCCTTGATTATGACATCGAGGTAAAGGACGAGCTTATTGGCGAAGCATTGAAGTATTTGCCAGAGAAAAAGCGGAATGTCATTCTGCTGTCTTTTTTCATGGATATGTCAGATACGGAAATTGCAAAGCACATGAATCTGGTCAGGAGTACCATTCATCATCATCGTGTCAGCTCACTTCAAGCATTAAAAAAGATTATGGAAGGTATCAGAAATGGAGAAATCAAGTAAGTGTTCAAAATTGCTGCCCTACCATATCATAGCGGCAGCGGCTTCCGGCGATGTGGAAGCAATCAATAAGGTTCTGAAACATTATGAGGGTTATATTGCAGCTCTGGCTACGAGAAAGCTCTATGACGAATGCGGCAATCCGCATTACTGTGTTGACGAAACTTTACGTCGCAGATTAGAAACAAAGCTGATTACAAAGATATTGGCTTTTGAAGTTGCATAACAGAAGGTCGGCGGTGTCCCTTTCCGCTGGTTGACCGGAGTATGTGCAGATGTACCTTGACAACTGAATACTGTATTGCATACAGGACGTGAGGATATGT